>JAJYGU010000480.1 GCA_021784975.1 Planctomycetota bacterium | reverse complement strand
CCGGAGATGGCCACCGTGCAGTTCAGCGTGGCCACCTCGGAACGGATCACCGCCGGCATCTTTCACAAGCTCACCGGCGCGCTGAGCAGCCACGGCCTGCAAATCCGCTCGGCGCAGATTCACACCCTGTCCGACGGACTGGTGCTCGACCGCTTCTGGGTCCACGATCCCGACTACGCCGGAGAGCCGCCGCCGCAGCGGTTGGAGGAGGTCAAGGGTTCGCTGATCCAGTCCTTGCTGTCTCGTAGCGGACTGCCCCCTTCGTTCCGCCGCACCTGGCGGATCGGCGGCGAGCGGTTCTTGCCCGTCTCCGGCGTTCCCACCCGCGTGAATATCGACAACAGCACCTCGCCGCAATTCACCATCATCGACATTTTCACTCATGATCGGACCGGCCTGCTGTACGCCATCACGCGGACCCTCTTCGAGCTCGGACTGTCGGTGGGCCGCGCGAAGATCGGCACCTTCCTGGACCAGGTGGTGGATGTGTTCTACGTCACCGACCGGCAGAATCGGAAGCTCCACGACGAAGGGCGACTGGACGACATCCGCCGCCGGCTCTTGGAGGTCGTCGAGGGAGAACTGGTCGACGCCCAGGCCGCGCCAGGGTGATCTCGGCCCAGGTTATTTATGGAACCGCCGGATGCATAATCGTAACCCGAAGCGTAAGCGAGGCCAGGTCTTGTGGTCGTCCTCGCTTACGCTTCGGGTTACGATGCGGCGGTGAATGAGCGGAGTTAGCGCGTCGAGCCGCTTCCCCGCCGGGCGTCGAGCCAGGCCAGCAGATCGGCCACCGCCTGGTCGCGCTCCGGCTCGCTGAATAACTCGTGATACAGCCCCGGATATAGTCGCAGCGTCTTGTCCGGCGAAGTTGCCCGCCGGTAAAGCTGGCGGCTGCCGTTCGGATCGGTCATGAAGTCGCCGGTGCCGTGCAGAATCAGAAGCGGCAAGCGGACGGCTTCCATTTGGGCCTGGATCAAACTGGCGGCGCGGAGCACCTCGGCCCCCGTGCGGACCGGAAGCCGGCCGTGATATACCAACGGATCGTGCCTGAATTCGTCCACGACCGCCGGATCGCGGGAAATGAAGCGGTGGCCGATTCCCACCACCCGCAACCTGGGCCACACCGCGCTCAACAAGGCCGCCAACCTGCGCAAGATCGGAAACACCTGGCCCCCGATGCTCAAGGCGGGCGAACTGACGATCAGTCCCCGAACCTGCGGCGGCCGCACGATTGCCAGCAACGTGACGATGGCGCCGCCCATGCTGTGACCGAGCAGGAACAACGGCTTGCCCGGCTGCTGCTGAGCGACCCAGGCCAAGAACACCTCCACGTCGTCCAGGTACTGGTCGAAGGAGCGGATCATAAGTCGCTCGCCGTCGGAGCGGCCGTGACCGCGGAGATCCAGGGCGTAGACGGCATATCCGCGACTGGTCAGATCGCCGGCCAACCGCGCGTAGCGTCCGCTGTGTTCGTTGATCCCGTGGACGACCACGACCGTCGCCGGCGATGGGCCGTCCGGCAGCCAGCATTGCTGGTAAAGCGTGAGTCCGTCGCGGGCGGCGAAATGAGCCTCCTCGTGCAACACGATGTCCTCTCCCAAAGGTTCCATTACTGTAACCCATTGATTTCATTGTGGAAGGGGAGAACGTAGGGTGGGGCTCGCTTCGCTCGACCCACCCTACCCCTACCGCTGGCCGGTTCCCAAAGCGACTCAAGCCTGGTATGCTAAAATTGATTGGGATCAAGGGATGATGCGAGTGACCGTTGTTCATGCATGTCGATGGCTATTGCAGACAGCGGCGTTGTTAGCGGCGGGCCATCTCGCCTTGGCTGCGCCGGCCTCGGAGGCACCGGTCGGGCCGGCGTCGCCCGCCTCAGGGCCGGCGGCAGAGATCGACAAGCTGGTCCGGCAACTTGGCGACAACGACTATTTTGCCCGTCAGCAGGCGCAAGACAGCTTGGCCCATTTGGGCTTCGAGGCGTTCGATGCCTTGAACGCCGCCGCCACCAATAAGGACTTGGAGATAGCCTCTCGGGCAAGATACCTGCTCCGGCGGCTGCGTGCCGAGTGGATGGCCAAGGACGACCCGCCCGAAGTCAGGAAGTATCTCCGCGATTACGAAACCCTCCCCCTCGAAGGGCGCGTGTCCCGAATGCACGCCTTGGCGACCCTGTCCGACGGCCAAGGGATCCTGGCGCTCTGCCGGTTGGTGCGATACGAACAGTCGCTCGTGCTCTCGAAACTGGCGGCGGCCGAGTTGTTGGACAGCCAGACGAATGCCGGCCCGCCTAAGCCGGCCATGGTCCAACGGGTGCGAATGATCTTGATGCGGTCGAAACAAACCGCCGCCGGCTGGCTGCTGACCTGGACGCGGATGGCCGACCACCCCGAAGCCGCCATGAAGGAGTGGAATGCCATGGTTGCCGCGGAGCAGGTCTTGCTACGCCACGCGCCCAGCCGGACCCGACCGGAAATTGTGACTGCACTCTTGCGGTTTCAAATCGGGCAATTGGAGCGGCTGGGGAAGCTCGACGAGGCGATGGCGGCGGTGGGGCGGCTGGCGGATCTGGAACATGGGGAATTCGAATCCGTGATGGAGTTCGGCGATTGGCTGATCCGGCAAAAGGCATGGAAGGCGGTGGACCGCTGGGCCGACAAGTTTGCCGCCCAAATCAACCGCGAGCCCAGCCTCCTCTACCTCGTGGCCCAGGCGTACGCCGAGCAAGGTAACAACGCCAAGGCTGAGGAAACCGCCCACCGCGCGTTGGGATTGTATCCCGGCAAGCATCCGGATGAACTGGAGCGTCACCTCAACGCGGCCGACCAGTTGCGCAAACGGGGCCGGTTCGCCTGGGCACGGCGGGAATTCGAGCACGTCATTGCCCGCGGCGACCAGCGAAGCCCGGCCGTCCGGGCCGTCATGGTGGTGTTCGCCGAACTGCTGCACGACCAGGGGGACGACCTGGAGGCCGCCAAGACCCTGGAACGACTGGTGAAGGCCGTAGACGCGATGGCCGGTCGGGGCGGCCCTCCGCCCCCCTGGCTGCAACCGCCCTTTCTTCCGCGGCGGCCGGGCAACCGGCCGGCCCAGAACCGGCGGCCCGTGCTGCAGGTCGAAATCGCCGGTTTGAGCTACGAGCAAGTCCTCTCGCAAATGAATTATTTCTTTGCCTGCCACTGGGCCAAGAGGCACGACACCGGCAAACAGCGGGCCTATCTCGACCGAGCCTTGGAAAACTGCGACCAGGACGTCGACGTGCTCATCGCCTGCTACCGGCTTGCCGGGCAGCCGCCTCAGTATCATGCCAAGATCGTGGATCTGATCAAGAAGACGACCGCCCAGCTTCAAGAGCAAGTCGAGGCCGAGCCGGAAAATCATGATACCTGCAACCAGTTGGCCTGGCTGATCGGCAACACCATGGGAGATCTGGATCAGGCCTTGAAGCTCTCGAAGAAGTCCCTTGAGCTGAAACCCGATACGGGCGGCTACTACGACACGCTGGCGCGGGTCTATTTCGCCCGCGACGATTTGCAGTCGGCGGTGAAGAACCAGACGCGGGCGTTGGATCTGGAACCGTACTCGGGCCTCATCCGCGGGCAACTGGACTTCTTCCGAGCCGCCCGAGAAGCGAAGAAAGGGAACAAGCCGTGAAGTCGATCCAAGTCGGCGGCCATGAAATCTGCTCTATCGACCGCGGCGAGGGCCCGCCGTTGCTGCTGGTCCACGGCTTTCCCTTAGACCATTCGATGTGGACCGCGCAGATCGACCGGTTTTCCGGCCGCTGCCGGGTGCTTGCCCCCGACCTGCCCGGCTTCGGCCGCAGCCCGGCGGTGGCGGATAAGGTGGGCATGGAACAATTCGCCGACATTCTGGCGGGCTTGCTCGACGCGGTCCAGGTCGCCGAGCCGGTCGTCTTTTGCGGACTGTCGATGGGCGGCTACATCGCCTTCCAGTTCTGGCGTCGCCACCGCAGTCGATTGCGAGGATTGGTGCTGTGCGACACGCGGGCGACGGCCGACTCGCCCGAAGCTGCACGGGCGCGGTTAGCGGCGGCCGAGCAGGTGCTTCGCGAAGGACCGGCAGCCTTGGCAGAAAGCATGCTCGGCAAATTGTTCTCCGAGACGACGCGGCGTCAACGGCCGGAATTGGTCGAGGCCACCCGAGCGGTCATATTGGGCTCCGATCGCCGCGGCCTGGCCGCCGCCGCCCGCGGCATGGCCGAGCGACCCAGGATGACCGGAGAACTTCCCGAGATCGACTGCCCGACACTGCTCGTCGTCGGAGAGCAGGACGCAATTTCATCCCCCGTGGAAATGTACCGGCTGGCGCAGGTGATGCCGCGGGCAACGTTTGTGACGATCCGGGCGGCAGCCCACCTGGCCCCGCTGGAAGACCCGGCCGAAGTCAATGCCGCCCTCGGCGCCTTCCTGGCGACGCTCTGGGAGGCGTGACCGCGGGCCAATGCGGAAAGCCGAGAGCGGAGAGCCGAAAGCCGACAGCCAGGGCCAATTATGGGCCACGGATTGAACTCCGAACAAGACACGGAAGGGAGACTTCCGGTTTGAACATGGGCCCCAATGTACCGCCGTCACGCCCCAAAGTCACGCCAATTCTTGGGCCACCTCTGGTCCCCTCTCCCTCCGGGAGGGGCGGGGTGAGGGGAGCAGCTTACCTCGCGGCATCCTGCCGCGTATCAGTAGATGCGGCATCCTGTCGCATTGGTTTGCCATGCCGCACCGCCTCATCCTCGTGCGCTGCTCCGCCCAGCACCGTGGCTGGCGCTTCCACACGGTAGGATGCCGCGTCTACGGATCGGTTGCCGATGCGCGGCATGACAATTGCCGGCTACACGAACAACCGGCTGACCGACTCGTTGCGGTGGATCCGCTTGATCGCCTCGCCCAACAGCGGGGCCACGCTGAGGACG
This sequence comes from Planctomycetota bacterium, assembly GCA_021784975.1. Classification (GTDB taxonomy): domain Bacteria; phylum Planctomycetota; class Planctomycetia; order Pirellulales; family Thermoguttaceae; genus JAJYGU01. The sequence continues at coordinate 802 of JAJYGU010000480.1, read as the reverse complement.
GTGATCTTCGCACACTGCTTCTCGGCCGCCAGCGGGATGGTGTCGGTCAGCACCACCCCGTCCACCGGCGCGCCCTGGATCCGTGGGACCGCGTCGCCCACCAATAGACCGTGGGTGGCGGCCAGGTAGATCTTCTTGGCCCCGTGCTGGTGCATGACTTCCGCCGCCCCGCAGATCGAGCCGGCGGTGCTGATCATGTCGTCGAAAATCAGGCATACGCGGCCCTCGACCGCTTGGCCGATCACGTTGGCCTGTTTGGTCTTCTCGGCACTGCTGCGGCGCTTGTCGATGATGGCCAAGTGGCCGCCCAGCCGGCCCATGTGGACCAGTGCCCGCTTGATGCTCCCTTCGTCCGGGCTGACCACCACGACCTCATTGTCGTCGAGCTCCATAGACCTGAAGTGCTCGTCAATCACCGGGGCCGCATAGAGGTGGTCGACCGGGATGTCGAAGAAGCCCTGGATCTGAGCGGTGTGCAGGTCCATGGTCAACACCCGATCCGCGCCCGCCCGGGTAATCAAATTGGCCACCAGCTTGGCGGTGATCGGCACGCGGCCTTCGTCCTTGCGGTCCTGCCGCGCGTAGCCGTAGTAGGGAATTACCGCGGTAATCCGCTCGGCGCTGGCCCGCTTGAAGCTCTCAATCATAATCAAGAGCTCCATGAGGTTATCGTTGCCCGGCGGGCAGGTCGGCTGCACGATGAACACGTCGCGGCCGCGGACGTCTTCGTCGATCTTGCAGGAGATTTCGCTGTCGGGATAGTTTCCCATCACCGCCCGCCCCAACGGCAGGCCGAGATACT
>JAJYGU010000276.1 GCA_021784975.1 Planctomycetota bacterium | reverse complement strand
ATTGTTCCTGCCGGCGCTGGTGGTGGGACTGGCGGCCCCGGTATTCTGGCCGTGGCTGCGGGCGATGCCCTGGCGGGTCTTGCCGCCGGCGTTTGCCTGGTCGGTCCGCCCATACCCGCTGATGGGAGCCGCCGACGGGCTAATCGGCCTGGCGGCCGGCGGGGCCATTGGCGGCCTCCTGTGGGCACTCGCACGGCTCCGCACGCTGCCCGGCCGCAAGAATGGGAATGTCTCCTTTTCGCCCCCAACCGGCCTGCTCTTGGCCCTCTCGACCGTCGGGCTGTTTCTCGGCTGGCAGGCAGTGGTCGGGCTGGCCGCGGCAGCACTGGCCGTTTCCACAATGAACTGGCTGCTGCGGTGTGTCTTTCGTCGTTGGTGGCAGATCCCGGCCACGGTCTGGCTCTTGACGTTCACCTTGTTCGGCATCCTGTTTTGGGTGCGGATTGTCACCCTGTCTTGAGGTGAGGGAGCGCTTTCGAATAAGTGGATCAATTCTTTCGTGGGACAGGCCTCCAGATCCGGATATGAGACTGCTCGACCAATTACAGCGCCGTTTTGGCCGCTTCGCCGTGCCCCACCTGACTGAAGGGCTGATAGCCCTTCAGGTGCTCGCATTTACCGCAGGCTACCTTCAACCGGGGTTCTTGGAAAAGATACGGTTGGTTCCCAGCCGGGTGCTTGAGGGTCAGGTGTGGCGGCTGGCGACGTTCGTGTGCCAGCCACCGCCGATGAACCTGATCTTCCTGATCTTTTTTTGGTACCTGTTCTACTTGATGGGAATGGCCCTGGAAGGCACCTGGGGGACGTTTCGCTACAACCTGTTCCTGTTGACCGGATATGTGGCCACGGTGGCGGTCTCCTTTCTTCAGCCCGACTCGCCGGCCTCAGTCGAGTTCTTGCAGGGGTCGATCTTCCTGGCGTTCGCCTATTTGTATCCGGACTTCGAGATCCTGCTGTTCTTCCTCCTACCGGTAAAGGTCAAATGGCTGGCCCTACTGCAAGCCGCCTACTACGGTTACTCGCTTTTGACCGCCGATTGGATGGGGCGGCTGCTGGTGGCTGCCTCGTTGTGCAACTTCGCCCTGTTTTTCTGGCACGACATTTATCTCCGCATGCGGGCAGGCGGGCGGCGGATGGCCGGCCAGGCGGCGCGGATGCAGTCTGCCCGCCGGCCGCGCCACACCTGCGTGATCTGCGGGGCCAACGACCTCACCCACCCGAAGATGAGCTTTCGCTACTGTTCCAAGTGCGCCGGGGGACCCTGTTACTGCGCCGAGCACATCCACGACCATGCCCACCTGGTGGAAGACAAGCAGAAGGTGTGAGTTCAGTTGGACTGGCGCAGGGGCTGGCGGAGGATGTAGAACCACAGGGCGGCGGCCGCGATGAGTAAGACGATACTGACGTTTTGGGCGATGCTCATGCCGGTGCCGAACACGGCGGCCTCGTCACACCGCAGGCTTTCGATCAGAAACCGTGTAATCGGGTAAACCGAGATCAGCAGGGCAAACACCTCGCCGTCGCGGCGGCGGAACGGCGTGTAGGCCAAGAGCAACAGGCACAGCAACAGGCCGTCAATGGTGCTATAAATCTGGGTCGGATAGACCGGCCGGCTGCGGGCCGGGACGACGATGGCCGTCAGGTTGATGCTCGCGCCGCCCGTCAACTCGATCCGGACCGGCTGCTGATGGGCGAGTGCCTCCCGCAGCGCCCAATAGGCGTCGCGGCTGGTGGAGATCTCCAACCGGTTGATGAGTCGAATTCGCTCGCCCGCCTTGAGTCCGGCACGATCCGCGAGCGAGCCGCGCTCCACCGCCCGGACCACCGGCGGCAGGTCCGGATTGGCGTCCAGCCGCAAACCGTACATCTGGCCCCGCTCCACCTGGCTTACGTAGGGCGGGCTGTTGGGCGGAAAGGTTATTCCCCAGCGTGCGTCGCACACGGCCCCGTAGCAACAACCGTTCAGCAGACAGCCGATGCGTCCGATGGCCACGCCCAGGATCATGCTGGGAGCAATCAAGTCGCACCAGGCCAGCAGCGGCAGGCGATGTTTGCGGCTAAACGCCAACAGGCCGGCCATCCCTCCGAAAAACGCCCCGTACACCACCAGACCGCCTTTGTTCACGCTGACCACTTCGCGCAACAGCGCCGCCAGACCGTCTTGGAGGTAGACCGGCCAGAAGTCATCGCGCCAGAAATGGATGACGTAGAAGGTCCGCCCCCCGACGATGCCCGGCACCAACAGCCAGAACGCCAGCGAGAAGATGCTTTCCGGATCGACGCCAACGCGGCGGCCACGGCGCACGGCCAGGGCGGTGCCGGCCACTACCGCCAGAAACATCATCACCCCGTAGCCGCGGATCGGCAGTCCCTTGGCCTCACTAATCGCCGGCAGAAGCCAGCGAATGACGGCGCCGATCAACAACAAGATGGGCACGTAGCTCCAGGTGTCGGCATTGAACCCTTGTCGCCAGGCGAGCCGGGCCAACACCACCACGCTGGCTACCGCCCACACCGCCAACAACAAGCCCCAGCCAAACAGCGGAATGCCGTGAACCTCGGCGGGAATATAGAAGAACGTGGGGGCCATAGGGCAGACGGCAGGGATCAGGAGTCGGGGATCAGGCTTACGGTTCCAAGAGGCAATTGTCGATCAAGCGGGTGCCTTCAATCCTCACCGCCAAGGCCGCCAGCGTGGGTCGACTGACGGCCTCGACCGGCTGAAGCGTCTGGGGATCGGCCAAGGCGACGTAATCGATTTGGACATCCTCCGCGGTGGCCACCAGTTCGCGCATGCCCGCCAGGATGGTCTCTGCCCGTCGCTCGCCCTGTTCCACCAGTCGGCGGGCAAGCTGCAGGCTCTTCCAAAGCACCACTGCCCGCTGCCGGGCGGCCGGACTGAGATAGCGGTTGCGGGAGCTCATGGCCAGTCCGTCCGGCTCGCGGACCGTCGGACCGACGCGAATCGTCACCGGCACGTTCAGGTCGGCCACCATCCGCCCGACGACGCACGCCTGCTGAAAGTCCTTCTGGCCGAAGTAGGCCGCGTCGGGCTGCACTAAGTTCAGCAACTTGAGCACGACGGTAGTCACCCCGCGGAAATGGCCGGGCCTAAATACGCCCTCCAGCGGCTGGGCCACCGACCCGACCTCGACCCAAGTAGCATGGTCGCGGCCATACATCTCCTGGTTGCTCGGCGCAAACACCCAATCGGGCCGGCAGGCGCTCAGTGCCGCCAGGTCGGCGTCCAGGGTGCGGGGATAGGCGGCCAAGTCTTCCTTCGGGCCGAATTGGCTGGGATTGACGTAGATGGAAACCACCGCGCATGGACATTCGCGCTTGGCCGCGCGGACGAGACTGAGGTGTCCCTCGTGCAGCGCGCCCATGGTGGGCACCAGACCGATTCTTTGGCCTGCGCGTCGCGCCGCGGCCACCGCCTCGCGCAAGCCGGCAATCGTGGTGACGAGTTGAGGGACTCTATCCTGCATCGCCCGAATCACATCCCCTTACTCCGTCGCCCGCGCGGCCGCCGTTACCTCGGTCAACGCGCCCTCTTCGTCGTCGCCGCTGAGCCGCAACACCGGTCCCGCACCGGGCCGCCCAGCCTCGTCGAGGATCGCTTGCCGGATTTCCTCCAATTGTGTTTCCTGCAAGGCTTGTTCGCAGGCTCGGCCACGATTGCGGACGCGGGCCAACAGCGTCTCCGCGGGAGCGTCCCGTAGTACGACAAGCCTCGGACGAGCGACCTCGCCGGATTGCTGCTGCCAACGATCCAGGAGTGCGGAGCGCTCGTCGCCCGCCCGCCAGACTCGCGCGAAGGCCCGCGATTGGTCGAACCAAAAATCGCTCACTGTCCAGCGGCTTTCGGAGCCCGCCAGACTGCCCGCTCCAAGCGACCGCTCGCCTGCCAGCAGCCGAACCCGCTGATCGAGGAATTCTAACTCCATTTGCCAACCCTGGCTAGCCGGATCCCGGTAGAAGGCCGCCAAACGCCGCCAATCGGGCTTTTCGGCGAGCAATTTCGCGTCCAGCGCGTCTGCCAGGCGCCGCGCCAGCCGCGTCTTCCCGGCGGCAATCGGCCCGGTGATCGCCACATAGGCGGGGGTGGTGTTGAGATGCTCCAACAATCGTGCGACGCTCCAACCGGTGGTGGGATGGAGCATCCCGCCGGCCACCTCGGCGGCCGGCTCCAGCACGAACCGCCGCCAGGCCATCCGCGGATGCGGCAATTGCAGCCCCGGCGCATCGCAGACCACCTCGTCGTAGAGGAGCAAGTCGAGATCGATCGTCCGCGGCCCCCAGCGTTGCGGGCGCCGGCGTCCCAAGTCGTCCTCAATCTGCCGCAGACATGCTAGCAACGCTAGCGGTGATAGCGAGGTCTCGCCCGCCAAAGCGCCGTTGAGGAAACGTGGTTGGCCGGATGGGCCGCCCACCGGCGCAGTTTCGTGCCATGTGCTCAGGGCCGTGCTTTGGAGTTGAGCCTCGGCTCTCATGCGTGCCACCGCCGCTTCCAGCAAGCGGCGACGGTCGCCTTGGTTGGATCCCAGGCCGATCAGGCAAGCGGGCATGAAAAAGGCACAGCGGCTGGTGGGATCAACGTTGCGTGAGTACCTCGATCATTGCCCTGTCGAAAAGAAGCTTTGGGGGGGGCCGTCCGGGCCGCGACCCTCCGCCGCCGTCTGTCGTTCCCTGCGGTTCGCGCCCCCCAAAGCTCCCTTATGTTCGCTACGGCCTGAGTTGAAACAAATCCTCGTCCGCCAGGGACGTTTGCTCCACAGTCAAGCCTGAGCAGTCTAAATCTCCTCCCGATCTCTACCCGCTCGAACCCGCGCGCCATCATGGTGGGTCGCGCCGTCGAGCGCCCGTCCGTATTGTGCCGCATCCGTCAGGATTGTCAAGTGCGTTTGCGGCCGTGAAATTTTTTGGGAAGCGTGCGGGGACTGTCTTCGCTTTCGCCGCCTGCGACATTGCAACGCGAGCAACCCTCGTCGGCGAAAACGGTGCCTGTCCCCGGCGTCCCTGCTTGCGATCTTGGGCGGCTTGACTAAAATGAACAAAATGGCGCCGAACCCAACGCATCGCGAGTAACCTGCAATGCAACGACTTGTTTCCGGTGGTCTGTGGCTGTTCACCTGCGGCATCTTGACGGCGGTGTTCGTGGCCCTGGCCACTCACCGTTTCGAGATCTGCGACGAGACCCCTCGGCCGCCGGCCTGCGCGGCCACGACGGCGAATGCTCCCGCCCCGACGCCGGCGCCGCCCCGCCAGGTGGTGACCTTGCAGATTCAGGCAGACAAGTCGGGCTTGGAGGTGAGCTGGGCCGACAACTGATCGAGTCGATTCATGGCTGCCATCAAGTCCCTGCGGTTGCACGACCTCTGGCGATCAAGGCCTTGGGCCGACCCGGAGCGATTGCTGTTTTGGCTCGCCCTGACGTTCCTTCTCCACGGCGTCCTGACTCAGGTAGTGGGGTGGACCATGGGGGCCGTGGACCGGTTGTTGACCATGCGCCAATGCTGGTCGGCGCTGGTCTGGCTTTCTTTTGTGGAGGGCGTGGCCATCGGCCTGGTGCCGGCGCTGCTGACCGGCCTGGTCATCGCACGATTCAGGAGGGCCTACCGCCCGTCGCTCACCGTACCGCTGGGCGTGGCCTGTTATTGGTTCGCCGAATGGGCCTTTGACAGTAACCGGGCCTTGCCCTGGTTTCTGCTCTACAGTTGCTTTGCCTTGCCGGTGGTGCTGCTGTGGGCCTGGATTGCCCGATGGGCCACGCGGCGGGCGGCCAGGGCCACATACCTCGATCCTGAGAGCCCAGCGACCCCCGATCCGCCGGCTGGCGTCGCTCACGGCGAAACCCGCCAGAAATGGGCGTGGATCATGCTCGTGGTCGCCTGGGGTCTCGACGGACTGGCACAGCCCCTGCTGGCGGCCCTGTTGGCCGGCTCATTGCTGCTCTACGCCGCCGCGGTTCGCCGCCGATAGGGACCGCAAGCCTCGCATGGGCGCCCGTTGAGGGCCTGGTGATCGTAGAAGCGGCGTCCCGACGCTTTTCCTCGCACCACACCCCGCACAACGCTGCCAGAGAACGCGGCAGGATGCCGCGTCTACCGACCTGTGAACGGTTATGCCAGGTCGTCGATGAACGGTTACGTCAATACGCCGGCCGGCCGTTGCCGGCGAGCGACGAGGGCTGCCAGGATCGCAATCATCCACCCCGCAAGAGTCACACACAAACCGATCACCCGTGCCGGCTGCCGGCGCTCCATCCACAAAAAGTGCCTTCCTTTCGGCAGGTTGACTCCGATAAAGGCCAGATTGGCTTGATGAATCTTGACCTCCCGGTCACCCGAAAAGGCGTGCCAGCCCGAAACCAATCCGCTGTTGTAGATCACCCAACAGTTGTCGTCACAGGTCACGTCAAAGACCGCCTTGTCTCCAAGGATCTTGATGATCCTTACCCGGCCCGTGCCCGAGGGCGCAAAATCGGCCGTGCGGGCATCTCCCTCGATCAGGGCCGCGTACTTCTCCGAGGGGAGCGTCTTGATGGTATCCAGGAAGTTGGATCGAAGGGCCTCGGAAAGAGGCCAACGCGTGCGGAAGTTCAACGCGGGGCTGTTGGCCAGATTGTCTTCCGGTCGGATCATCTTGACCCGGCTGGCAATGTAGACCTTACCATAGGATTGCGGATTCTTGAGCACTTGCACTCCGGTGTCGGCCGGGGTTTTCACGGGGAGCAAGGCAAGATCGGAGCGTGCGACGGCAATCGCGTCAAGCTCCACGCTCGTTCCGGCTTTGCCGCCATTCTCAAGCCGCAATACATGGTTAGCCAGTTTGAGCCGACGGCTCTCCCATATCAGCGGCGTCCAGCGGTCGGGCAGACGTGCCGGCCCCTCGATAGCTCCCGCCTCGGCCCCGTCGATCTTGACGTTCATCCTGCCAAGGGGCGTTGGCCCGCAGACTACGGTCACGCGGTCGCCAAAAAAGGGCAGAACGACACGGTCGCCCGGAGTGTGCGACTCGCTGATGGTTTCAGAAAAAGCTTCAGGGCGGTACAACGTCCGCCAATTTCCCTGCCTTCTTAGGTTGGGACCACTGTCGTCGTAGACGTAGCCATTCGGCCAATAAGGACAAGTGGCTTTGCGGTAGGTCACGTAGTCCACGCCGGCCACATTCGCCACTTTGCGCGACAAGGGGTCGTTCCACAATTTGTTCGCGTCGGACGTGAACCAGCCGACGACCGAGTAGTCGCAGAGCGCCGAAAGGTAGCAGTAGCCGTGAATCGACGGAGACATATAAGGGCTGCCGTTGTCGAACAGAGTGCTGCAGACGGTGCCGTGTTTACCCCCCGGAATGATCATCCACAGCCAATCGCGACAGGCTGCAAAGTGGGTCGCCGTTTGATCGGGGAGGGAGAAATAGGCGCCGTTGGTGCGATCCCACCAGAGCGGTCTAAAAAACGGCTCATACTCGGACTCCGGGATCCAAGGCGGTCTAGAAAACGGCTGATATTCATATCTCGGGAACTTGAATCGCGATGACGACCCCAGGTCCAACTCCTGATCAGCGCGCTCGCGGGCGTAAAAGTGGTCCACTTCTTCCGCCACGGCCCCAAAGAATTCCAACTGCGCCGGTCGCGAGCGCGGCATGCTGCCGGCACTTGCCTGGCGGCCGCTGTCGTTGAGATACTCGCGCCAGCGGGATTCCAGGAACTTGAAGGAAGCGCCGTCGTGCTGGTTGTTTCGGAGTCTTGTTACCGCGGCGCGGAACGATGAATGGGTCTTGATCGGAGGCCGGTGTGCCTCGCGAACAAAGTCCATGGTGGTAGGACTCTGCCAGCAAAACGAAAAGGCGGCAGCCGTCAGGACGGCCCCCGCAGCACCCCACCGGGCGGCGACGTTCCATCGGTGTGACCTGTACAGTATCGCGCATGCCCCCCAGCTCCCGGCCAAGATTGCCAGCTCGATCCACAGGTTCTCCGGGTGAATCGATGACCGCCATGACGCGCCGCGAATGATAACGTCCAACTGACAAGCGCCCGCCAGCAACAACAGCCAGTCCAGCGTTCGAGGCGGGAACCTCTCGCCGGGATCGTCATCCCCCCCGGCGAGCAGATGGAGCACATACATGGCGGCGATGGTCATGCAGGGGAAATAGTATCCGATGAGTCTGGGCTGATAGTGCAACGTGAGTCCCACCAACGCCAGGAATGATGAAAGCCACGACCGGTTCCCAAGACCAGCGCTCACGACCAGAAAGCCCCCCAGTAGCAAAAAGAAGGCCGGGTCGCGGCCAGGCCATGCGTTCCTGCCTTCGTGGCCCGACCGCCGCCCTTGCTTGCCCCAGTCAAGGAACCTTCGGCCCAGTATAAAAAGCAGCGTTAGCGCCAACAGCAGCGTGAACTGGCCCGGGTAGAACCATTCGGCGCGATACGTGATGGCGTCGTGTTCGAATCTCTCGGTCGCCAGTCCTTTGACGCGGAAGAAAAGCGTAGCCACGTGCCACCAGCATCCCGGCCAGAGCATTCCCTTGGTGGCATACGGCGAGCCCAGATAAAAGTCCCTGGTGAACAGGTCGTAGAATCGCGGCAACCAGTGATAACACAGTCCAAACCCTAATCCTACGGAGGGGAGGATGGCTCTCATGGCCAGGTTCATCCATCGCCAGCGAGCGACGGCACGCAACGAAGTGAAGCACAGAAAAAGGTTGTAAATGGTGATGAATAACCACGAGTAGATCCAGATTTCCGGATGGACGTTCAAGGCATACTCGGTAAGGCTCATGACCAAGCCCGCCAGCATTAGCAGAGCGAGGCTGCCGGGGACTGTCCCGATTATTGTGGCAGGAGGCCACACAAATGGGACTGTCCCCTTCTGCGGATCGTTCGACGCAGAATTCGGTACAGGCCCGCTGCCGCGGCTGTGTCCCAGCTTGATCAGCAGGAGGACCCAAGGCAGGAAGAAGAACACGCCCACATGCATGGCGTACTCGCGGAGCATCAGCGAGAGCACCACCGGGTTGGCGAGCACATAGGCCAGCCCGCCGATCAGCGATGGCAGGAGCCGCAAGCGCAGCCCAATACGCAAGAACAGGTACGCTCCGAAGCACGCGAAAACGCAGAGCCCGACCATCATGTTGCGGACCAGACCGTACTTGGCCTCTACGCTGACGATCGGCGTGTCCAGGGCGAGCATCAGCAGCGAGCTCAACTCGGAATCGCCGAAGAAGTTGCTGGAGATCGCGCCAAACTTAGTGTTCTGGTTGAAAGGGCCGCAAAAGGAAAAGGCCTTGGCCGCCTCCCACTGCGGCTCGTAGCTGATCAGCTCGTCGTTGCGTCCCACCGGCAGCCGAATCTGGCCCGCGCCGAAGTTCGTCGCTGGGGGATAGATCAGGCACCACAGGATTGCGTAGGAGGCAGCCACGATCAGTGCTTCCCAGAGGCGAGACTTGCCACCCCGCCCCAGCCAGCACTGCCACGCCAGCATGCATCCCAGCGCCGTCGCGAAAACCATGACTTGGCCGTGGAAGTCCAGACCGAAGGCCGACGCCGACGCGGCAATAACGAAGGGAAGGCTTGCCATTAGACTAGCTTGGCGGATCCTGAGGGCCGCGTTACAGCTCAAAAGGACGGCGCCCAGCGCGATCCAGATGGTGACGAAGACCATCCACGTTTGAAACACGGCCGTCAACCACCAGGTGCACGGATAGAACTGCAGCAGGGACGAAGAAACTGCCGACAACTGCCTTGCCTTGATCGCAAGGCCGAAGGCGACAGCGGCAAGGCTGACCAGCCCAACCGAGAAGCAGACCCTAAGCGTTGCACGCATCAGTCGGATCCTTTTCGCACGACTTGCGCGCACAACTGACAAGAAATGTGCCCCAACGGTTTTCCAGCGGCGAGAAACGAAGGGCCAACTCGTAGAGATTGTAGAGCGGCAGGAGTAGTCTCGCAGAACGACTGGCAACGTAACGAAAGGTGATCCCGGCCACACCGCGTATGTAGATATCTACAAAGCCCGCACTCGTCAGCTCGGCCTCAAGTTCCTGCCGCTTAAGAAGCACTTCGTTTTCCGTCTTTCCCTTGTTGGAATAAAGAGGGGAGTCTGGGCTACGGTAAAGCCACATCGCCGGGCTGTGCCAACTGGGATCGTAGCCGAAGAGCAACCCGCCGGGTCTGAGAATTCGCAGACCTTCGCGAAGGACTTGCAGCCGCGTGTGCGCGGCATCGAAATGATGAAGGACGCCTGAATACACAATGCAATCGAACCCCTCGCCCGGCAGCCCAGTCGTAGTAATGTCGCCGACCAGGTACGTCGGCTGCGATCCTTGTTGAATAGCCTGATCAATGAGCCTGGGAGAGACATCCATGCCGGTGATCTGAAATCCGAACTCGCGTGATAATCGTCGGGTGAAAGCTCCACTTCCGCAGCCCAGGTCGATGACCTTCCATTGTCGCGTTGGTCTTCCCACGCGACCAAATAAGGCAAGTAGCCTGGAATAGGCTCCCTCGCCAAGCACATCGTACTCGCCGTGCTCGCGTTCAAAGCGATCGAAAAAGCTGACCTCGTTCTTGACGTCCATTGTAATCCGACCCGGTAGGGCTGACTCCCCACGATGCCTATGCCGGGTTAGTCCAGGAAGCCACCCCTTTTTCCCCGCAGAAAGAGGTAGTCTCGTGCCCGGTATAAGAGACTGCGGAGATGCCTGAAGGATCGGACCTCCAGCAGAAGCTTGAGTAGGATGCGAGGCCGAAGATGGAACTGAAGAAACGCTTTGCGCTGCAGTCGTTTTAGCTCCGCCTTCTCGATGCCTTGCGGAGCGTAGGGCACTTCATAGTACGCCAGTTCATCCCAATTGCCAGGCTGGACTTCCCCCGATTCGTAGAGCCGACGGGCGGATTCCGTGCCGGGCAGCGGCAAGTAGTTGCTGAAGTGGGCGCGTTTCAGCGGCAGACTGCGCGAGAACCGCATGGTGGCGGCCATGTCTTCCCGCGTCTCGCCGGGAAATCCGAGGATAAAGAACCCGCTCGGCTCCAGCCCGCATTCGGTGATCAGGGTCACTTGCCGGCGTATGAAGTCCGTGGTGAGTCCTTTCTTCATCGCTTGAAGTACGCGATCCGACCCGCTCTCGATTCCCACCGTAAATGCGTAGGCGCCGGTCTGTTTCATGCGAAGCAGCATCTCTCGGTCCAGCGAGTTCAGGCGGAGGCCGTTCGGGAAGGTGTAACTGATGTGGAGCTTGCGGTCCTCCAGGCCGTTGCAGAAGTCCATCACACGCTGCTTTTGTAGCGAGAACATGTCGTCAATGATGTGGATTTCACCCACCCCATATTGGCGGTGCAACAGTTCCACTTCATCCAGCACGTGGGCAATGGGGCGGGTACGGTAGTGCCGAGTCATGTTCACCGGTGAGCCGCAGAAGGTGCACTCGTAAGGGCATCCGCGGCTGGTCAGCACCGGCGCGATGGGAAAATTCCGATAGAAGGCACCTTGTGGAGAATCGGGGTAGCTGTTGGGAGGCATCAGATCCCAAGCGGGGAAACCAAGCGCCTCGAGCTCGGAAACAATCGCCCGCTCGTTGACGCGGATTCCCTTGCCTTCTCGGTAAATCAGACCGGGAATCCCGGCGAGGGCCCCCGCAATGTGCTGCAAGTCCTGCCCAACCAACACCGGCAGACCCTCTTCCGCTTCCCCAAGAAATCCGTAGTCCGCCTCCGGCAAGTCCAGCAATACACGTTCAGCCGTGGCGGTCACATGGGGGCCACCGACCACAACAATGGTGCCGGGCAGCGTCTCTTTGACGATCTGGGCAGCCCTGCACGACGTCGTGAAGCCGGAACTGAAGATTTGAATTCCGACGAAATCGGGCTTTTCGCGAAGAAGGATTTCCTTGAAGGAGGATCGCGTGAGCCGATCCTTCTGCCCGTCCAGAATCGCCACTTCGCTGATTCCCGCCCGCCTGAGACTGCTCGCAAGGTAGCCCAAACCGACAGGCGGAACGACGTAGTGTGCGGGGGCAGGCGGCAAAACGAGCAAGACTCTGGCCATAGCACCTCAAACCTGACCCACGAACCCGTGGGTCACATCCATCACACCTGCAAATTCGTCCGAGACGGCGTCTCCCCTACGGCGAAGCTCTTTTTCGGCCCCAGCTCAAGAGTCTCGGGCCGCTCCCCGTTTTCCTTTCCGAACGGGTGCGGATCCTCCACAATATGATACGCTCGCGCTTGTTGCATTTCCGCCTCCCCGCAAATCATCCTGGCAATCGCCCGCCCCTGCTTGATGGCCGCGCTGAGCGTGCGGTCCTCCGGGTAGAACTGCGAGGAATCGGAGACGTACAGTCCCTCCAACGGCGAACGGTGCGCCGGCATAAGCTCACAGAAGCGGGTGGCGAAAACCGGTTGCGCAAAAGGATGCCGAAACACCCGCACGTCCCTGATCCACTCCGGCGTGAAACTGGGATTGATCAGTCGCAGCATCGGCAGATGCTCGCGCACCAGCCGATCCTCGTCGTAACCGTAGAGGGGCTCGTCCGCCGGAAGATAGTGGGGAATGTAGATCACCTTCAACCCCGCCTCTCGCAACCGCGCGTTCAAGTTGGTGGGCTCCACAATGCCGTTGAAGGCGATCCGCGGATCGTTCACGTTCAACCAGAAATTCCGCGAGAAAGGCCGCTTGAGGCTGAGGACGAGGCACACCACGCCGATGTATTCGACCCGCCGCAATTGAGCCGCGTATTCGCCGGCGTCGGCTTGTAGGAGCCGGCTCAAGATCGGCAACGCAACCGTGCTGATGGCCGCGTCGCAGGGCACCACCTCGTCCGCCAATGCCACCCCCGCCACACGGCCCTCGCGCACTTGGAATCCGCGCGCCGGGCAATTCACCCGAAGGGTCACCCACGGTTCGTCCTGCAAGACGGACACCAGCCGATCGACCAGGGTGGCGTTTCCCTGTTCAAAGCTGCCGAATACTTCGGGCGCCAGCAAATGCCGCCGGGATTTGGCCACCCGCCAGATGCGATGCCACATCCAGGCGGCCGAGATGTCGTCGGCCCGCTGGCCAAACTTGACGCTCAACAGCGGATGCCAGATCGCCTGGTAGGCCTCGGCGCCGATCGATTCAATCAACCACGGCTTGGCCGGAATGTGATCCAGCCATTTCCAGTCGGCCCGGTAGCGCGAGAGTAGAACGTGCAAGCCAAAACGCACCCGCTGCCAAAACGGGATGGGCGAGAAACGCAACAGATGCCACGGGGTCCCGAAAGGGAACATTTTACCGGCGAAGAAATAAGCGGTCCGGGTTCGCCGCCAGTGCAGTTTTCTCGCCAGCCCAAGCTCCTTGGCGAACTGGATCAGATGGTCATCGCGGGTGCAGACGAAATGGTAGTACCGGTCGACCGTTTGCCGTTCGAGCAAGAACGAGTTGGCCAAACCCCCGCACTGGGAATCCGCCTCGAGCACGGTGACTCGATGCCCGGCCTTGGCCAGGTCATAGGCCGCCGACAGCCCGGCGATCCCCGCCCCGACGATGACTACTCGCTTCTGGGTCCTCACACAACCTCCTTGCGGGAAGGCAGGTGATCCACACTCGCAACAACGCGGCCACGATCGCCAGGTCCCTGTTCCGACTCGCCCCGAAAAGAGACTTCCACCAATAAGCACCTTTCATTGTAATCGCTGCGCACGCCGTCGCAAGATGCGGGACGAACCAAGAGTGCTGGACGGGACTGCGAAACGACCCGCTTCCCGCGAATGAGCCGGGGCGCGGCCCGGTGATCGCAGATGCGGTGGTCTTGCCGCGGGTGGAACGCGGTAGGGTGCGAACCCGGAGAATCTTGGCGCGGCCTTCGGCCACAATCAAACGTCCGAAAAACTTGGCAACCACGAAGGTCACGAAGATCAGAAAGGAACGTTTGAAAGTGATACCCTTCACCTTCGTGGTCCTTGTGATCTTCGTGGTTCAGATATATACGCATGTAAACTACTGTATGATAGGTGAATATGAGTTTGTCAGGAAAACGAGATCTTGTGAGCTTGCGGTACAGCTCACGCGGCTACCCCCCCGGAGCCCGCGCTGGTCGAGCTTCGGTCTTCTCCGGGGATGGCTGCGTGTCGCGGCGGAAGATCGCATAGTGTTGGGCGGAGTTGTCGGCCAGCACCGTGTAGCCGGGAATCTGCCCGCCGCGTCGCTTCAACAGGGTATAGTTCTTGGGGTCCCCCCGCGCGTTGTCCACCAAAATGACGTCCGGCGCGAATTTCTTGATGATGCCCTCCAGGTTTTCCATCAGCCAGGTCCCGCCCACGCCGGGGCGTCCCGTCATGCAAGTGATTAACTGCGGATAGCTCGAAGCAATCAGGCTGTTGCGGGCCGTGAGACGCTTGGTGTCCTGCAGGATATTGACATACGAGCAGTTGAAGGGGTTGGATCGGACCTTCATCAGCGCCCGTAGATCAGAGGCTGCCAGCAGAACGAGCGCCGCGACGATCAGCGGGGCAACGATCACCTTCCCCTTCGACAACACAACTGCGAACGATTCGGGGATCGCCGCGGTCACTTCCCGGGCCGCGCACGCCGCGACCACCAACGACACCACGGCAACATGACGTACGCTCGTCGCTAGATTCAGCAGTGGGAGGGTCAAGAGGTACAAGGCGGCGGCAACAACGACCGGGCGGTAACGCGGCGTCATGCAGCAGATCAACAGCAAGACGACGATGATCCGGAACGCCAGATACGGCGGACCGCCGGGCCAATCGTGTACTCTTCCCCGCGGAACGGTGGTTCCTCCGTGCGGAACAGTAGCCACTGCCTGTGAAATCGTACTCTCTCCTTCTAGACCGGTAGTCCCGCCTTCCGCGTCGCTCGTTTCGTCTTGTGCAGTCGCAGACTGTCCCTCCGGAGCAATAGTTCCTCGTTCTGGAACGGTAATCGACGCGAGGAAGTCCACCGAGGTCCAATTGGTCAGCACGTCCACCAGATAGTCGGCAAATGCCAACGGGTGGGCTTGAATATCCTCCATTGCCCGCGGGTTTCCCCCTACAGCCCTTTTGTCGGCGCCGCCGAAATTCACCTGGCACAGAAGTTGGTTAATCTCTCCGCACACTTCCGCTCCATACAACGACGTGAAACTCCTCGTGTTGCGGTCAAATCTCACATATCGTACCGCCAGCCCACGCAGAGCCGCCGGCTGGACTCGCCAAATCGCCGGCAGTTGCCACCACACGCACAGCAGGGTTGCCCCAATGCCAACCAGCGCAGCCGCCCGCGCCGTCTTGCCTTTCATGCGGGCGAACAACCACCAGACCGCCAAGACAGTGGCCAGAATTGCGCCCAGAACCGCGCTCTCCGGCCGCATGCCGAGGAGGTAGACGATCGCCGCAACCAACACCAGCAGCGCCGGTCTTGAGAGCCGGGGCGCTCGCCCCCAAAAGGCAGCCACGGTGGCGAACCCCAGCATGCCCGGAATCGTGTGTGTCCCCAGGCCGAACATCAGGGATGGCGCCGGCATCAGCAGGATGGCCGCCACCACCGCCCAAAGCGCCGGGCCAGGCCGGCCGTCAAACCGACCTGTCGAGGTGATAAAACGTCCAAGCAGGTGGGCCAACAGCCCGGCCGCCAGCATGTCGTATACGTACAGCGAGTGCCAGTTGATGCCGAAAAGACCAAAGAAGAACGAGGTGACGAGCACGGGGAGCGGATTCAGGCCGAGGTACGTGATCTGCCCGCCGGGGTAGTCGCCGACGAAGTAATCTGCCTTCCATCCCTGTCCCTGCACCAATCTCGCCGCGGCGTGGAAGTATACCGGCGGGTCGCCCATATCCACCGAAAGCTGGCTGGGGTAGGGCGACATTTGCAGCACAAGAAGCCAAGCGAGCCCGACGAGCGCCACCGTCCCCAGGGTAAGCCGTTCCCAGCGATTGCTCTTCCTCCAGGCTGCCCAGAGCAGGCTGCTCCGGCCTCTTAAGACCAGGTAGGCCAGGCAACCTCCGGCGATCACGAAGGCAATCGTGCTTACGGCGACCGGGGGGAGCAGCGTCGTGGAAATCGCTTGAATGCCGGCGAGGGCCAGCGACGAAATGAGGAAACTCGCGCTTAAGAGCAACGCCAGAGGCCAACGGGCCACTTCCCTGCCGCCGACAAGCGAGAGGATCATTGTCCCCGGCAGCGTAAAACACAAGATGCCCGCCACGGCCTGCAAGATCGTCAATGCGCAGTCTTGGCAAACCACTGCTGCAAACCTTCGCAATCGACACGAAGACCATCGAGGATTGGAACAGCGCCCATCGCAACCCGAAGCGTAAGCGAGGACGGCCACAGGCCTAAGCTTCGCTTACGCTTCGCCTTGCGATTACGCAGCATGCGCGGCGCGCATCCGGCCGCGTGAATAATCCGGGCTAGGGCTCACAATACCCTTCATTCTTGATGTCTGAGCCACTGATTGTCAAGCGTCGGCTAGCCATCCCGGCACAGGACGGCGAATCGGCCCAACACTTGTTGGGCCAAGGCTTGCAGCCGCGGCAATTCTTCCGGCGTCTGCCGGCGGACCGCCGACGGATCGACCTTCCACTGGCCCACCTCGCCGCAGCGCTCCAGCTCATCGAACCAATCGTCGACCATTCCGGCCGTCATCTCGATGTGGAATTGCAGTCCCCAGGCACGCGCGCCGAAGCGAAAGGCCTGGTGGACGCATCGCGTACTGCTGGCCAGGTGAACGGCTCCGGCCGGCAGATCGAAGGTGTCGCCATGCCAGTGAAAGACCATCCGCTCTCCGCTAGCTGCGAACAGCGGGTCGTCGGCTGCCTGAGGGGTGAGTTCGATCGGATGCCAGCCGATTTCCTTCTCCCGATTCGGGTAGACCCGCGAGCCCAATGCCTTGGCCAGCAACTGCGCCCCGAGGCAGATGCCCAGCATGGGCGTCTGCAGCTCGAGCGCCGCCTGGATCCAGTCGACGTCCCGCGCGAGGAACGGATAGCGATCCACTTCGTCGACGTTCATCGGCCCGCCCAGCACGACCAGCCCGGCGGATTGCGCGAGCGGCAATTCGTCGGGGACGCGGTCGAAAAGGTCCACATACTGGTACGCCAGACCGGCGTCGCTGAAAATGGTCTCCAGCGTGCCCGCCGGCTCGTGGGGCACATGGCGCAAGATCAAGATGGTTCGGTTCATGGGCGAGGCCGTAGTGAGTTGGTTAAGTTGCCCATTCACTGCGCAAAATGGCGGCAATCCCCTTTCGCCGGCCGGCCTGGTTTGCTACCTTTAGAGGTGCTGTTGCCGTAAACCGCGTGAGCAAATGTCATGCCTCAGTCCACTGTCATGCCTCAGTCCGAGGTACCGATTCCCAAAGGCCGTGCCGGGTGCTCGAAGCCGCGCCGCGAAGACCTGCCGCCCGGCGAAGTCCTCTGCAACCACTGCACCGCCAAGTGTTGCCGATACTTCGCCTTTCCCATCGACAAGCCTACCGACTGGCAGGACTTCGATTACCTGCGTTGGTATCTGATGCACGAGCGGGCGTCGGTGTTCATCGAGGACGGTTGCTGGTACTTGTTGGTTCACAACCCCTGCCAGCACCTCCGCGACGATCAACGTTGCGACATCTACGACACGCGGCCGCAAATCTGCCGTGATTATACCACGAAGAATTGCGAATACGAGGACGAGTGGGTTTATGAGCACTACTGGGAGACCCCGGAGCAGATCGAGGAATATGCCGCGGTGGTGCTTGGCCCGCGCCAAGGTCAGGGATTCCGCAGCCCCAAGCCGGTCGCCCCAGCCGGTCCGCCGGAGGCGCAAGCCGCCGCGTCAGAATAAGTTGACGATATTTGCTGCCCGGAAGTCCGAAGCCAAACGTATCGAACCTCGGACGCAAAAGATTCGTGAGCGAGATAAAACGTATCGAACCTCGGACGCAAAAGATTCGTGAGCGAGATAAAACGCATCGAACCTCGGACATTAAAAGGGTTCCGCGATTACCTGCCGGAGGCGATGATTCCGCGCGAGCGGCTGATCGACACCGCCCGGCGGGTCTACCGCTCCTATGGCTTCAGCCCGATCGACACGCCGGCGTTGGAGTATCTGGAAATCCTCTCGGGCAAGGGGAGCGACGAGACCGACAAGCAGCTCTATCGGTTTCAGGATCACGGGGGGCGCTGGGTCGGTCTGCGGTTTGATCTGACGGTGCCGCTGGCCCGTTTCGCCGCCCAGCACGCCAACGAATTGGGCATTCCGCTGAAGCGTTATCACATCGCCGCCGTCTGGCGCGGCGAGAACACCCAGCGGGGCCGCTACCGCGAGTTCATGCAGTGCGATTTCGACACGATCGGCACCCGCTCGGCGGTGGCCGATATCGAAACCGTGCTGGTGATCCACGATCTGTTCCGAGCCATTGGCTTCCGCGAGTTTACCATCCGGCTGAACAACCGGGGGCTGCTGAGCGGCCTGCTGGAGCGGCTCGGCCTGTCGGACTGCGCGACGGCCGTGCTCCGCGCCCTGGACAAGCTCGGCAAGATTGGCGCCGAGGCGGTGGCCCAAGAGATCGTCAGCGCGGCCGGCGCCAGCGAAGACCAGGCCCGCGAGGTCCTGCGACTCTCCGAGCTCGCCGGCAGCAACCAGGAAGTGCTCCGCCAGGTTGAGCCGTTGTTGGCCGGCAGCGAAACCGGCCAAGCCGGCTTGGCTCGCCTCAAAGAGATCCTTGACGGCGTGGCGGCAGCGGGCGTTCCCCCGGAGCGATTGCAGCTCGACCTCTCCATCGCCCGCGGATTAGACTACTACACTGGCGCGGTGTTCGAGACTTTCTTGGACGCCTTGCCGGGCATCGGCAGCGTCTGCTCGGGCGGACGTTACGATAACCTCGCCGGTCTGTTTACATCCCAAGAGCTGCCGGGCGTCGGGGCCTCGCTGGGGCTTGATCGGCTGCTGGCGGCCATGGAAGAATTGGGCATGATCGAGAAGGTCTCGACACCGGCCCCGGCGTTCATCCCCCTATTTGCCGCCGACCACCTCCACGACTATCTCCGCCTGGCAGCCGCGCTGCGGGCAGAGGGGATCGGCGTCGAACTCTTTCCGGATGCCAAGAAGCTCGGCCAGCAATTGAAATACGCCGACCGCCGCGGCTTCCGCATCGCCCTGATCGCCGGCGACCACGAGTTCGCCGCGGGAACCTGCCAAGTCAAGGACTTGCAGACCGGCGAAAAACAGGACGTGCCCCTGACAGAGGACGCGGCCAGCGTGGTTGCAGTAGTGCGAAGGATTCTGGGAACTTGAAATGAATGAGCAAGGCACGACTGTCGCGTCCGTCTTCCAGCGTTGTGTTGAGGCAATACGCAACGGTTCGCTGATTGAGCGAGAAAGCAGCAGGGACAAGGAGTTTCATTTCCAGGATTGGTTCCGCAAGCGACTCGCCGAGACCGGGCTGAACTTCGATCAAGGCGGCAGGAACTCGTATCCGGATTTCGCGTTAGTGCGATCCGCCGAGGGATACGAGATCAAAGGATTGGCGTACCCAGGCCGCGACGCCAGTTTCGACAGCAACAGTCAGGTTCCCACAGGTCTGCATAATGGACGGGCGATCTACTACGTTTTTGGGCGTTATCCGAAGCAGCCCGATGGCAATGCGTATCCTGTCCTCGATCTGGTGATTTGTCACGGCGACTTTCTCAACGTCGATCACGAATATCGGCACAAGAACAAGAGTGTGAAAGGCTTCGGAAGCTATGGCGATATCCTCATCCGCGATAGGAAGATGTACGTGGTGCCGACGCCCTTTCAATTACTGGAGGGTGCGGCGCACCAACAGACGCTTGTCTTGCCAGCGGAGTTCCAACTTGGGAAGGGTTTTCTCAAACTTGGTGACCTGAGGCGAACTGAGGCTGACGAAATCCTCGTCGGCTATGCGTTCAACCTTCAGACCAACACTCTCGTGCCGCGCAGGGCGCCGAACCCTAGCGCGGGGAAGTTGCATGTCTTTCGAGCGTGGCGTCTAGATGGCTCAAGTACTCTGCCGGTCCTGATGCGTGCCGTTGATTCGGCGGCTGTCAAGCGAGGTGGCAGTCATGGCAATGACCAGCAATAATCGGCGGCTCATCGAGACGGACGATTTCGATTTCGTGTTCCTCTCGCGCCTTGGAGAACGCGAAAGTTGGCGAAAGGAGGTCCACCGACCGATTTACCATGTTCACAAATGGTGGGCAACGCGACTAGGAAGCGTTTTTCGGGGGATACTCCTAGGCTGCATGCTAGATGAGCGGGCGAATCTTGCCCGGCGGTTTTACGAGCGTCATGCATTTTCCGGTGCCACAGTTTTCGACCCGTTTCTGGGCTCGGGGACCACCATCGGGGAGGCGCACAAACTCGGGTTTGCCGCTCTCGGCCGGGATATTAACCCGGTGAGTGTCGAATCGGCGCGCGTCGGCCTAGGGCCGTTGGATCGCCAAGAACTCAAACGGGCGTTCGCCGATTTGTCGGAGAGCGTCGGTGAAACCATCCGTTCGATGTACCGGTCAGTCGATTCGCGAGGACGCGCGTGCGACGTCTTGTACTACTTTTGGGTTATGCAGGCCGCGTGCCCTCACTGCCGACACATCCAGGACTTATTCTCCAACTACGTTTTCGCCAAGAATGCTCGGCCGGACAAGAAGCCCGAGGTCCAGATTGTGTGCCCTTCCTGCGGAGCCGTATTCGCGGCGCGGTTCAGTCAGAGGGAGGTGGCGTGTCCGTCGTGCCGCCTCGCATTCAACCCTGAACACGCGCCTTTGGCGGGAAGGACGGTGGGATGCACTGAATGCGGGAAGCGGTTTACCACGCTTCAGGCCGTTGGCGGCATTCGCCCGCCGTTCCGCTTGTACGCGAAGCTCGTCTTAAGGAGGGACGGTACGAAGGAGTATCTCCCGCCGTCACCCGCCGACCTTGAAGCCTATGCCGACTGCTCTCGCCGTCTTCACGCAGAGGCTCGACAGGGGACGCTGCTGATCCCCGATCTTGTCTTACAGGAGGGTTTCAACACCACTCAGGCCATGCGCTATGGCTTTGTCTCGTGGCGCGATTTCTTCAACGACCGACAGCTTCTGGCATTATCGCAGCTTCGCTCCGCGATCGCCGAGATCACGGATGGTCCGACGCGGCAGGCACTGCTAACCCTTTTCTCCGGAGTCCTGGAGTTCAACAATATGTTTGCTTCCTATAAGGGGGAGGGGACTGGGGCCGTGCGGCACATGTTTGCCCACCACATCCTCAAGCCCGAGCGCACGCCCATTGAAGCAAACGTTTGGGGGACCCCAAAGAGTTCTGGCTCCTTTCTGAACCTCTTTCGCAGCCGCTTGCTCCGCGCCATCGATTACCGTGAATTGCCCACGGAACTTGCCAGTACCGAGAGAGCGAGCGGCCAGGTGTGCTCGCCACCATTCGCCGGCACGCTGTGTGAGTGGGGCCAAAGGCTGCCCCCGCGCGGCATTGCGCTGTCCTGCGGCGACTCTGCGGCATCGGGCCTCCGCGACCGGTCGGTCAACTTAATCGTAACCGACCCGCCGTTTTTCGACAACGTTCATTATTCCGAACTTGCCGACTTCTTCTTCGCCTGGTCACAACTGCCCAACCGCGGACTCCCGCAGAGCACGCGCAGCCCGAAGGAAGTTCAAGACACGGACGCACGCCATTTCTCACGCAAACTGCAGGCCGTGTTTCGGGAGTGTTGCCGCGTGCTCAAAGATGACGGACTGCTCGTGTTCACCTACCACCACTCGCGGAACGACGGCTGGAAATCACTGGCCGAAGCCATCCTTGGCGCGGGCCTAACCGTGGTCAATTCGCATCCCGTAAAGTCCGAAATGTCGGTGGCCACGCCGAAGTCTCAGGCGAAAGAGCCGATCCAACTCGATATTGTCATCGTCTGCAGAAAAGCGGGCGTCGCCAGCGGCTGCAGGACAAGACAAGACGCCATGGATTCGGCAAGCTCGAAATTACGGCGGCTGCAAGCGGCCGGGTTCCGCCTATCCCGCAATGACCAAAGGGTCGCGTTCTACGGCCAGTTGTTGGCCACCCTGGAAGACTCGTCCGATGTGAGCGACCTTGAAGAGTGCGTCGAGCGCGCGGTTGCCGCAACCCAACTTTCCGTATCCGCGCATCAAGATTCGCTGCCGCTCTTTCCCGATGAGTGAGTGAGACCTGCGCCACGGATGGTGTGCGATATGACGTACCTCCGTGGGGGCCTTGCAGAGCCAGCGGGAAGATGGGAAATTCAACCGGCGTTGGCCGGGAAACTCCGGTGTCAGGGGCTTGGGCGGGGCATTGTTGGTTGAGGAGCGTACATGAGCAGCTTGCCTATTCGCAACGACGCGTGTGACCTGGACTTTCTTTCTCTGGGGGCGCTCGTTCACCGGCTGGATCCGGGCGTGATTCCCTTCCGCAAGGCGCGGGCGGCGGAGATCCACGTCTCTGGCGGCGAGTATAACGTGGCCGCCAACCTTGCCGACTGTTTCGGCCTGCGGACCGGCATTGCCACCGCCATGGTCAACTACGGCATCGGGGAACTGGTCCAGGCGCGGGTCCGCGAGATGGGCGTCCACCCGTTTTACAAATGGTTCGAGCACGACGGCGTCCGCGGCCCGAACATCGCTACCGTCTACAGCGACCGCGGCCAGGGCATCCGCCCGCCGGTGGTGTTCTACAATCGCGCCAACGAAGCCGGGGCCATGTTGAAGCCGGGCGACTTCGATTGGAAGCAGATTCTTGCCGGCGGCGTGCGCTGGTTCCATTCGGGCGGGATTTTTTCCGCCCTTTCCGAGACCACTTCGGAATTGGTCGTCGAAGGCATGCAGGCCGCCCAGGCGGCCGGCGCGATCGCCTCCTTTGACCTCAACTACCGCGCGAAGCTCTGGGCCACCATGGGCGGCGATGCCCGCGGCCAGGAAGTCATGAATAGCATCGTCGGCCACGTCGACGCCCTGATCGGCAACGAAGAAGACTTGCAAAAAGGTTTGGGGCTGGCCGGGCCGGACGTGCATCAGAAATCAAAGCTCGATCCGGCCACGTTTTTCGGCCTGATTGGGCAGGTGGTTGGGCGGTATCCGAACGTCAAGCTGGTGGCCACCACGCTCCGCGAGGTGCACTCGACCAACCGCCACGATTGGGCGGCCGTGCTCTGGCTCGACGGCCGAGAGTACGTCACCCCTGTCCTGCACCTCGACGTGCTTTGCCGCATCGGCGGCGGCGACGGCTTCGCTGCCGGGTTGATCTACGGACTCCTGGCAGGGCGCGAGCCGGAAGAAGCCCTGCGGTTGGGCTGGGCGCATGGCGCCCTGCTGACCACCTTCCCTGGCGACGTGACCATGGCCAAGCTTTCCGAGGTCGAGGCGTTGGCCAAAGGCGGCTCGGCACGAGTGCAGCGGTAACCGTTCACGGGGACTTTCCTGATTTTTGTGGCAGGACGCCACAAAAATGGGACTGTCCCCCTTGGACCGGCCCGCGGCGGCCACCCTCGACGTGGTACCCGGCCGCGAAAATGGGACTGTTTCCTTCGGCCGTGCAAGAGGCCATGTCATGGCCAACCGCGACAACCACTACGAAGCGGCCTTCGAGGCCTACCTGCGAAGCCGCGGAGTGCCGTACGTGGCGGTCGACGAGGCCAAGCGCAGCGTCCTTTCCGACGGGGCCTCGATCAAGAGCCTCGACTTCATCGTTTCCACGCCGGACCGTGTGACGTGGTTGGTCGACGTGAAGGGCCGCCGCTTCCCCTCCGGCGACGAGCAGAAACAGTATTGGAAGAACTGGTCGACCCGCGACGACCTGCTGAGCCTGGCCCAGTGGGAACGGCTGTTTGGCGAGAACTTTCGCGGGCTGTTCGTTTTCGCCTACGACGTGCTGGGCCAACGGGCGCCCCTGCCGGCCGAAGAATTGTTCACCTATCGCGACAGCCTGTACGGTTTTGTGGCCGTGCCCTTGCAGGCCTACGCCGCCCACGCCCGGCCGATCTCGCCGCGTTGGGACACCTGGGCCATGCCCACCGCCGATTTCCGCCGCTTGGCCTGCCCCTTGGCCGACCTGCTCGGCTTGCAGCCGAGCGGTTAGCGCGGATTATTGATAGACGTGTAGGTTGGGTCGAGCAAACCGCTGTAGTGGTGGGGCTGCGGTCGCTGGTCCGAGGATCATGGTGCCGGCCGCGGTTATTCACCGTCGACGCGGTCTGTGAAGCCCCACCAGGGCAGTGCCTTGGGACGGGATGTGCGGAAAACAATGATGCCGGCCCGACGGGCCAATTGTTCCTCGAACTGTTGGCCCCTCGTAGAATAACGGCTCCTGGCACCTTTTCAGGCTCCGGTATCGGTTGTGAAATGGGAATGCAGGGGAAGCAAAAGGTGCCGGGAACTATTTTCGTCCTTCCTTGGACGACCTTGGGGCTGGATCCGGTAGAATGGCGGTTTCGCGCACCTCTTCAGCACACGAGCCGTTTCGTGGCACAGGCATCCTGCCTGTGTTGTCTCCTGCTCAGGAGGCACCGGGGCCCGGCACCGCCGGTGAGTCACCTGGTGTTTGTCCGTTGATCGGCTCGATGCGAGTGATGTGCAACAAGTCACAATAGACCGTCTGTCGGGGAAACCGCTCGCCAGGCTTCCGCAGGGCTATGATTACTTCGCGCTGCAAGACGAGCATCCTTTCCGGCTGCCGCACTTCGTAGGTCGCCCCGTCGGACAGACACACCCGGAACGGCTGGAATGGGTGATGGAGCAGATGCTTTTGGATCGTATCCGGGGTCATGACGATTGTCAATGCTGGGATTGTTCAGCTATCAGGCGTTACCATACTATACCCGTTGAAGGGGTGGAGTTCAAGCCGCGGAAACAGCCTTCCAGCCTGTCGGCCTGCAAACACACGGGGGAATTGTGGTCAGACCGGGATTAGGGATTAGCAGGCTATCGCTCAAGTCCTTGAGGCGTTCGCCGCGTACGCCATGCCCCGATTCTACCCATTGCGTTCCACTGCCACGATACTAATCCCTAATCCCGGTCTGACCCCAAATCTCCCCCCGATGAAGCCCCACTCCTACGGCACCGCCCCGGCGGAAGTGCTGCAAGCGTTCTTGTAAGGGCGGTTACGAGTCGCTTGGTTGAATCGCGTGCTGGAGCGCCTCAGTGGCCCATTGATTAAGACTCTTGCCCGCGGCTTGCGCCGCTATCAGCGCTCGACCGTGGACCTCGGGAGGCACCCGCAGGAGCAGCTTGCCGGATGCCGGCTTTTCGGGATGCACCCCCTCCTCCTTGCATTCGGCGAGGTAGTCTTTGACCGCCTGCTCGAACTCGGCCCGCAATTCCGCGACTGTTTCGCCATGAAAGCTAATAATGCTACGGATGCCGAGGATGCGGCCGACGAAAATATTGTCGCGCTCGTCGTATTCGACCCGAGCGGCATAACCCTTGTGCGACATAGTGTTCATGGCGTTACTCCTACGCGCTCCAATAGTTCGCGCGCTTCTTCGACTTGATAACGCTTGGCTTCTTTTCCTGGGTGTGGCCGATGGCACCACCACTGCTCACCTTTGAGTTCGATCTTCACGCGCGAACCCCGTCGCTCAGAGACGGAGGCCCCAAGGGCCTTCATAAGCGTCTCAATGTCAGCGAACCGAAGGGACGCCGATGTCGGACGCGAAAAGACGGCCACGAGCGTCTTGCGGTGTTTAGCATTCACAGTGAAATGATATCAGAATCTGCTAGCGATGGCAAGCTGGCAAGATTCCCCTCCGTGCCAATAATGGTTGAGACGCTCCGCCGAACGCGAATGCAACAAGAAACACGCCAACAGCGACAGAGGGGGAAAACGGGATAAGGGT
>JAJYGU010000490.1 GCA_021784975.1 Planctomycetota bacterium | reverse complement strand
GGCGTCGGCCGAGCGGAGGGCGGTGACCTTTTGATCATATTGCTCCCGGCTTACCGCCCGCGACTGGATCAACTGGCCGTAGCGGTTTTCGTCGATGGCGGCCTGGTTGCGGATGGCCTCGGCGGCAGTCACCGCCGCCTTGGCCTGAAGGAGCTTGGCGCGGAGGTCGGTGTCGTCCAACCGTACCAACACATCGCCGCGCTTGACCTGCTGGCCGGCCTTGAGGTTGGCCTCGACGACCCGGGCCAGCAGCTTTGAACCGATGCTGGTCTCGTGGACGGCGCGGACGGTCCCGACCGCCGATTCAAAATGGGCCACATCGACCAACCGGGCCGGCACGAAACGGCCCGCGACTTCGGCAGCCGGCGGGGAGAGGCCCGCGCCGGCGGTGGACGATACCTTCGGTGACCAACCTCCGGCCAGCCAATACATCAGGGCCACCACGCCCGCGGCAAAGCCCAGCAGGACGGCAGCTCGCAGCAGCCCTCGGGCGACACGCATCAGGAACATTGGGATTGCTCTCATACTGATATAATATCGTAATATATCGACATGTCAATATGAAATTTCGAGACGTTCCCTCAATTGCCGTAAATCACGATTTGCCAATGGCTTGCCGTATCGGGATCTAGGTCTTGGGTCTTAGGACTTGGGTCTTGGAGTCGTAGCCCTAAGTGTGCACGCCCTGGTGGTGCCGGATAGCCAATGTTCGCTCGGATTTCTCAGACCTAAGGCCCAAGACCCTCGGCTCAACCGAATTGCACCCGAGGCAGACGCTTGGCGCCTTTCAAGCCCCGTTGCTGGGCCGCAGGTTGCCCAACACGACCTCCATGCCTTCCTTCACGTTGCCGCCGACCACCTCGGTCATCGAACCGTCGCTGTTGCCCACCTGGACTTCGATCGGATGGATCGAGTTGCCCGCCTTGACAAAGAGGCGTTTCCAGATCCTGCGGGCGTGGGCGGCCCAGGCTCCCAGCGATCCGGAGGAAGCGTCGGTCTTGGAATTGGCCTTCGCCTCGGCGGTGGTGACGGCCGGGCCGTCTCCGCCGCATCCTTCGCCCGCCAGCGTGGCCGGCTGCCGCAACGCGTCGTCGGGCACCAGCAGGACGGAACGCTGCTCGGACTCGAAGCGGAGGTTGGCCGTCTGATTGGGCAGCAAATCTTCCGAGTTCTTGACGTTGACAATGACCGTGAAGGCTGCGCCGTTCTGGGCGCGGGTGGCGTTCAGGCGGACGCAAGCCACGTTGCCGCGGAAGGTCGCATCCGGTTGGGCATCGGCAGTGATTTCCACCGGCGTCCCCAAGTGAATGCGGTTGATGTCCGATTCCTTGACCGACGCCCAGACCTGCATGCTGTGCAGATCTCTGGCAATCAGGAACAAGCCGGGAGTATTCACCGAACTGGCGATCACCGCCTGCCCGACGTCGATGCGGCGATCGAGGATCATGCCGTCGATGGGCGAGCGAATGACGGTGTGCTCCAGGGTGGCTTCCGCGATTCGCTGGGCGGCTCGGCACTGTCGGACGGTGGCTTTCCCCATGTCCACGTTGAATTTGGCCACCCGGTAATTGGTCCAGATGGTTTCGAATTCGCTCTGGGCGATGGCCTTGCTGGGCACCAACGTCTTGGCCCGTTGCCAGTCGCGCTCGGCTTGTTCGAATTTGACCTGGTCTTGGAACAGATCGGCCTGGGCCTTTTCCAACGACGCCTCCGCCGACTCCAGTTGGGCTTGGTAAATGACGTCGTCGACATAGGCCAACGGCTCGCCCTTATGGACTATCGAGCGGAAGTCGATCCGCTTGCCTTTGACATCCACTCCGAGGCGAGTAATCATGCCGGCCAACTGGGCGCCCACCTCTACTGCTTCTTGAGGCTTGATGGTCCCGGTGGCAGTGACCACCGTTACCAGGTCGCCGCGTTTGACCTTGGCGGTGCGAAAATTGGGAAA
The DNA here is from genome assembly GCA_021784975.1 of Planctomycetota bacterium. Lineage (GTDB taxonomy): Bacteria > Planctomycetota > Planctomycetia > Pirellulales > Thermoguttaceae > JAJYGU01. The sequence goes on along the minus strand of JAJYGU010000490.1, from coordinate 3,822 downwards.
CAGCCTGGCCGGCTCGATCTTGACGGCCGAGGGTCCGGAGCGCGGCGCATGCCGTTGCCCGGCTACGTAGAACGCCAAGCCGACCCACAGCAGACTGATAGCGACAAACGAGATGACCGTGCATTTCATGGGATCGTCTCCTCTCGTTGGGCTTGCTCATTCTGGGGGGCTGTCCAGGCGTGGAGCCCCCTCCCGAAGCGTGGCGGGAGGTGTTCCAGCCCCCAGAACCGCGACACTTGACTTACGAACGTGCGTATTGCAAACGCCCCGTTGACGGTCGGCTTGTAGTGCGACCGTCGCCCTGGTGCAAGACCAGTTGCTCGATCCGGCGGACGCTTCCGCCCGAATTCCCCACCGCCATGCCGTATGGACCTGGCTATATGTGGTGGAGTTTTCCTTCAATCAGGTGGGACAAACCGGACCAACCACGGTAAATACCAGTCCAGCCATCGCGGTCCAAAGGGCTTCAGACCGCCGTCAACCGGACCATCGGTCGCAAGCTCTGCCCGGGGATCGAACTACACGACGATCCCAGGCGTCCGAAATATAGCCGGGATCACCCCTGTAGTCAACCACCAATTAATTCTATTGGAGGGCAGCGAACCAGCCACAATGGTCAATGACCTGGACTGTTGCACCGGGCAAAATGACCGGATATCCCCTTCCGCATGATTCCCAGGCGGGTCCGAAAGGTGGTATTCTAGAAGGTGTTTGCTGGACCAGGCGTTATCTCGTGCTTTTGAATCCTCGGGACACCGGATACCGCACGCCGATCCATGCTCACGCCCGCACAACATCATGCCTCGCACGGCAACCACACCTGAAGCTGCGATGGCCGGCGTTGGCATCCACCCCGGCGGCTGGTGGCATGCGTCGGACGACGGCCGCCGGCTGGTCTGCGAGCTTTGCCCGCGGGGCTGCGGGCTGCGGCCGGGCGACCGCGGTTACTGCTGGGTCCGCCAGCATCGCGACGGCCAGATCGTCTCCACCACTTATGGCCGCAGCACCGGGTTCTGCATCGACCCGATCGAAAAGAAGCCGCTCCATCAGTTTTTTCCGGGGACGCCCGTCCTTTCCTTTGGCACGCCGGGCTGCAACCTGGGCTGTAAGTTCTGCCAAAACTGGACTATGTCGCGATCTCGGGACGTGGAGGCGGCCTGCGAGGATGCCCCGCCGCAGGCAATTGCCACCGCCGCACAACACTTCGGCTGTCGCAGCGTGGCGTTTACCTATAACGACCCGATTATTTGGGCCGAATATGCCATCGACACCGCCCGCGCCTGCCGCGCGGCTGGAATCCAGACCGTGGCGGTCACCTCGGGCTACATCACTTCGGCCGCCCGCGAGGCGTTTTACGAGGTCATGGACGCGGCCAACGTCGACCTGAAGGGCTTTTCCGAGGAGTTCTACCGGGAGTACTGTGGCGGGCACTTGACGCCCGTGCTCGACACGCTACGGTGGATAGCCGAGCGCGGCCGGACTTGGCTGGAGATCACCAACCTGATGATCCCCCAGGCCAACGACTCGCCGGACGAGCTGACGCGGATGTGCCAGTGGATTGTCGGCGAGCTGGGGCCCGATGTGCCGCTGCACTTTTCCGCGTTTCATCCCGATTTCAAACTCACCGATCGAACTCCGACGCCGCCGGCCTCGCTCGCGCGGGCCTATGAAATTGCCCGAGAGGCCGGGTTGCATTACGTTTACACCGGAAACGTCGTTGACCCGGATCGTCAAAGCACCTACTGCCCCGGTTGCGGCCGGCCGGTCATTCGCCGCGATGGGTATACGGTTGGCGTCTTCGACGTGCGGCAGGGCCGTTGTTCGCATTGCCAGACCCCCATCGCCGGACGGTTTGACGAGGCGGCGGGCACCTGGGGCAACCGGCGGTTGCCGGTCCGCGTGACCGCCTTTGTGAAAGATTAGTGCATGAAGGTGTAGTTATGGCATCCGCTTCCCAACCGCCGTGGCAGTCGTGCGGCCCGACGGCGCAGCCTACGCTAACCCAGGAACAGGAGACGTCGATCCTGCGGGCGTCAAGCCGTCGGGTGGCGGCGGCCGTCCATGCCCGACGGGGCTCTTCCAGCCGCGACTTGCTCGGTGACGCAGCCAATACGCCGGTGTACGGAGTGTTCGTAACCTTGAAGCGGGCCGGCCAGCTTCGTTCATGCTGCGGTTGCCTGGGCGAGGGCCTGCGGTTTTCGGAGGCGTTGGATCGGGCGGCCGACCGGGCGGCCACCGACGACCCGCGTTTCCCACCGATCTCGCCCACCGAGTTGGGCGAGTTGGACATGCACGTATGGCTCTTGTGGGGCCCGCAGCCCGTCGCCGCCCGCGGCGAGGATCGCGCCGCCGCCATCGTCCTCGGCAAACACGGCCTGCAGATCGGCCGCGGGGGGGCGCGGGGGCTCCTTCTGCCCTCGGTGGCAGTAGACTACGGGCTCGACACGCGGGCCTTCCTCCAGCAAGTCTGCTTGAAGGCCGGGCTGCCTAGAGACGCGTGGAAGAGCGACGACACGACTCTGTTGGTCTTCCAGGGATACGCGGTCGAAGGTCCTTTCGATACCACCGCCGAGAGCGACTGGGAGGCAGAATCCCCGGAGGCTCGCCCCCCGGCCGTGGCCGGCGGCTTTTATCCCGCGACTGCTGGCGAAATCCAACGGCGACTGGACGCTATGTTTGCCGACGGGCCGCGGCCGGCAGCGGAACCCTGGGCCGGCGGCCTGGTGCCCCACGCCGGCTGGCAGTACTCGGGCCGGCTGGCAGCAGCCGTCTTCCAACGGGCGCCGTTGTCCGAATGTGTGCTCATCCTTGGCCCCAAACACCGCCCAGGCGGGGCGCAGTGGGCGGTGGCGCCCCACGGGCGTTGGCTTTTTCCTGGCGGGGAGATGGCTTCGGATCCGGCCATGGCCGCCCGCTTGGCCGGGGCCATAAGCGGACTGAAACTAGATGCCGTCGCCCATTGCCAGGAACACGCCATCGAGGTGCAGTTGCCGCTGCTGGCGCGGCTGGCGCCGCAAACACGGGTGGTGGGGATCGTCGTCGGCGATCGCTCCTTGCCGGAGCTACTGCGTTTTGGCCGCGAGATGGCCGAGGCGATCCGTGATCTGCCGCAGCGACCGTTGCTGGTCGTTTCCAGCGACCTGAACCATTTTGCCGACGAGGCGGAGACCCAACGGCTCGATCGGCTCGCCCTGGACGCCATCCAGACACTGGATCCCGTTAGCCTTTACGAAACGGTGAAGGAACAGCACATCAGCATGTGCGGCGCGGCCCCCTGTACGGTGGTCATGGAGACCTTGCGCTGTCTGAACGTCTTGCACCGCTGCGAACTGGTCGGCCACTCTACCAGCGCAGAGCAGACCGGCGACACACACCGCGTGGTGGGCTACGCTGGGCTGTTGTTGGGATGAGCCTCAAAATGGGATTCGAATCCCTCGGTCGGCGGCCCGGAGTTTCAGGGCGTACTTGAAGTATTGAAACTTGTGCTTCGGCTTCTTTCGCGCCCACAGAAACGTGCTGGCCACCAGGTTTTCCGGCAGGACCTTGCGGTGCATCAAGACCAGAATCTTGTCGATGAACCCGTTCTCTTCGATGGTGGCCGTCCGCAAGGCCGCCTTCATCTGACCCGCCGTCAGGTTGAACTCGGCTCGCGCAACCGGCGGCAACAGTGCCAGCACTGCCAGCACGAAGACCATCAGCCAGATTCCCCTGCGATGCATGGCAACTCCTCGCTATGCTGTGAAGTCTGCCCGTTTCCGAGACGTCTTTGAGCGGCGACTTGTAATGCAAATGTCGTGGCGACGCAAGATCAAGCCTGTACCG
>JAJYGU010000265.1 GCA_021784975.1 Planctomycetota bacterium | reverse complement strand
GGCGGACCAGAAACGATAGATTCCCTGATTTTCCCCGGCAATGATTTGATGCTCGCCGCCCCGCACGTTCTGTATCGCGAAGCGGCCAGCCGCGTCGGTGGTCGTGCTGGCTACGATTTGATCCTGTACCCGCAGAGTGATCGGCAGGTTGGCCGCGCCAACACCCGTTTGTGGGTTGACCACCTGCCCGTGCAGAACTCCGCCGTCCGTCAGGGCGACGTCGGTCACAACCGGTTTCAGCTCAAGACTCACAGCCATCGCTGCCTGGGGCAAACACATCCCCAAAGCCGCGAGGTACACCACGGCCGCACCCACGATCTTTCGAGTTCTCATGGTCTCTCTCCAGCTTTACCTGTGTTAGATGTTTGGCGTACTTGCCGTTGCCCCCAACTGTACGGCAATCCTGCTGGCCGGGAGTTGGCAAATGGATCAGGTTGTACGGTTCCACCGGTGACAACTGTGCGCGTCATACTCTTAGTGACGCGTATCCTACTATCGGCGATATGCGGCTCACGCTGGAGGATATCGTCTCGATTGTAGGGCTTTTGTGGAACTGCGCGCCTGCCCGGTCAACGTCATTTCTCCTATCTTCCCTTGCCCCAACCTCCCATCGGCGACACCACGCTCCGCCACGAGCGACGGAGCCACGAGGAGGGCGACGATTCGGGCGGTGGACCCCGGCTGAAACTCGCCTCTTCGCCGGTCAGCAAGCTTAATGGATTCCGGCAGCAAAGTGCCATCGCCACGTCCGGACCTGCCAACTCGGCCACGCGCTGAAACGCCGACCCAAGCCCCGGTGGTCGCGACCCCGTTCCATGCCCGTCGCTGGCAATAAAATGCACCAGTCCGTCGGCGAGCAAGGATTCGGAGAATCGCCGGATTCGTGGCCCGAAAGAGCCCAACAGGCTGCCGGCGGTAAGTTGCATTAGACAGCCCCGAGTTGCCAACCGCGGCAGAACCGCGGGCTGGCTGAGGATGCCCAGGTTGCGCTCGGGATGGGTCAGGATGCCGACCATGCCCGCTCCATTCAACTCCGCCAGCAACCGGTCCAGGGGCGTATAAATCTCGTGGGGCAACTCCAGGAGTACGTGACGACGGCGATCGGCCACCGTCAGCACCTCTCCCGAGCGAAGCTTGTCGACCAATTCCGGCTCGATGCGAACGTCGGCCCCGGGCAGGACTTTCAGCCGAATTCCTCGCTCATCCAACATCTGCTGAAGGCGGACAGCTACCGCGCGGATGGTCGCTCCCCGGTTCCGGGCGTAACGGCCTAATTGATGCGGGGTGGCTACCACTGCGGCAACCCCGTCAGCCACAGCCATGCGGGCCATCCGCAGGGCCTCGTTCCAGTCGGCCGGGCCGTCGTCCAAGCCGGGCAGGAGGTGGCAATGGATATCGATGAATGGTTTGGGGGGGTTCATAGGCGTCCGTAATGCTTACCGCCAGCCCGTGCCGCGCGTCGCGGCGCGGCGCTGGCCATCGAGGCGGCCTTTCAGAGCCTCTTTGAGTTTCGCTTCTACGGTTTCGTCATTGGGCGATCGCTGCAAACACCAGTGCAGATTGGTTTCGGCCTCAGCAAACTCCTGACGCTGGATGAGGCACTCAGCCAGCTCATAACGTGCCTGGTAGTCATTCGGGTCGCTGGTGACGGCCTGACGGGCGCAGTCCAGCTCGCCGGCTGCATCGTGCAGTTGCCCGTAGACGTGCATCGCTTCGAGCCATAGCTTCGCCGAGTCGGGCGCGTTCGTGGTTCGGGCCTGGTTTTCCGCCATTTCGGCCCAACAGTGCAAGAGCGGCACGAGTTGCTCCGGCCGACACCGCTTGGTGGAGACGCTCGCCAGCAGTCGCACTCCCTCCAAGTCCGGCTGGAAGTTCCGCAGCAGAAAGGCGATCATGGCCGGCGTGGCTTGGGGCGGAGTGTGGTCCATGAAATCGGCAATCAGTTGCCGCTGATATTGGCGGCCGGCATGAAACGCTTGCCTGGCGTAGGCCAGCCACCTGGCGGCATCGCCGGCCAAGTAGGCCTCGCTGGCAACGGCATAGAGCACCCCCCCGTCAAAGGGCCGCACCCGCAAGGCTTGGCTCAGACAGGCCCGCGTCGATGGCCCGCCGTCCTCCAGGAACCTTAGCCTGGCCAAACAGACATAGGCCCGTCCTTCCAGCGGACAGGCCCTGAGCGCCTGGCGGGCGTGAACGAGGGCTCGCAGTAACTGGACCCAGTGCGGGCCCACCGCCCGCGACAGCCATGCCCTCAACGCTTCCGCCGAAGGAAACCGCGATCGCACCACGGCGTCGCGGATGTTGACCAGCGACATTGGGTTGATACCGCGGGTTTGCAGGTCTTCGAATCGCTGCTGGTGCAATTCGGCCAGGGCGAGATGCGCGCGGAAATGGGCGGGCTGCCATTCGACCACCTTTTTCAGCAGGGCCATCAGTTCCTCTTCTTCTCGTGCCGCGCCGTTGGCGCGGGCTGAAGCAGCCCAGTGGCGATCGGTGGAGGGCAAGTCGGCTTGGGCGGCTTGAAGGGCCAACAAATACTGGTCCCAATAGGGAGCTGCCACCGCCGGTCCCAGGCAGACGGCGACCATCCAAGCACCCAGTGCGACCGAACCCAGGGTGGCAGCCGCCGGGACCCAGCCCGGCAAGGCCCGCAGTCTTGCTTCGGCCGAGGGTTGCCCGATCGACTGGGCGATCCGCAGCGCGCAGCCCGCCAAGACCGCCACCTCGGCGGCGCAGGCCGGCACGTACCACACAAAGTCGACCATGCCGTGGACGACGAAAGCCGCCAGACTGGCTGCCAACGCTCCGGCACACAGGCGCAAGCGGGCGGGGGCGGCCGCCGAACATCCCCGCAGACACCACGAAAGGCAACACGCAAGGCCCACCAGGAGCAACGCGATTCCCACGCCGCCGGTCTCGACGGCCACTTGCAGCGGGCCGCTCTCGGCGTGGGTGTATTCGAGACCCGCATCCACACCAGGATTCCCGTAGCTGGGATAGACTTCCTGAAAGCTTCCGACGCCGGCCCCCAGCACCGCATGATCGGGAATCGCGTGCATGGCGGCGGCCCAGATCCCGCGCCGCCCATGGTCGCCATCCAGCTTCTCCACCGAGCCCGTCAGTACGCCGTCCAACCGGTCGGCCAACCGCTGGTAGCCAAAGACGCCCAGGGATGCGGCGATCACCAGGCCGGCGGCCGCCAATCCCGCCAGCACCCGGCCACCTACCGCCGAGGCCCGATAGCAAACCAGGGTGCAGATCGTGCAGGCGATCAAGGCGGCCACCATGCCCCCACGCGACAGCGACAGCAGACTAGCAAACACGACCAGGGCCGTGGCCAAACCCAGCAAGTACGTAGCCAACTCACGTCGCTGCCGGCCATCGACCAGCGTCGCCATGGCAAGCAAGCGGCCCCGCGGGCGGCGAGCTGCGTCCTGCAACCACCAGATGAGCGGCCCCATGCCCAGGGCCAGAAACTGGGCGAAGTGGTTGCGGTTGGAAAAACTCCCCTTCAGCGAGTCGGTGGTATTCGTGAAGGGGTGCTGGTAGAACCAGAAGAACTTACCGTTGCTGGTGAAGAATTGCACGAAGGCGAAGACAGCCATGCCCAAGACCGCCAGGCCGCACCAGCGCAGCAAGCGTTCCACGTCTTCCACTCCGGCAACGCGCTGCACCACTACCAGAAACAGCAGGCCGTAGGCCACAAACAACGCCAGCCCAATGTGGGTGTCGGCGGGGGTCATCGAGATGCAATGCCAGCTTCCCAAGCCACCGGCCACCGATTCGGCCGAGTTCCAAAGCGGCAGAATGCCCGCCAATCGCGGATCGAGCCAACCCAACACCCCCGCCGGCAACGGCAGCACTTGTAGCAGCGCCAAGCCGGCTCCGGCCAGCAGGAGCAGCATCGCCCAGGCTGGCCGCCATTGCGGTTTCGGACTGCGCCATTGATGAACGCTCCAGGCTACGGCCGTGCCCGCGGCCAAGAACACCAGAACCAGTTGTCCCAACGGGTGGCGGCCACCCATCAACAGCGGCACCAGAAAGAGGACGCCTGCCAGGCCGCCGTCCACCAACTGGAGCCAAAGGTCGCCGTGCCGCGGTTCGGGCCGTTGCGAGGCAGACCGGCCGAAGGTCTTCGGCGGACGCGGACGTGAAAAACGATTCATGGGCTTGGTTCCCGTTGCACGTGCATCTCCACGACGCCTCTCCTCGATCAAGCCACTCGGCGGGGCATTCTCCGTTCGGCTGACTCCTGGCGATCGCTCAACGACTGCCGGACGGTCCGAGGATGCGACCCACCCGCACGGACCTCTTGATCTCCAGGCCGGCCGGCGGCGACTTCGTCGCCGCGAGCGTCAACAGCGCCGTAGTCGTAGTGGTAGCCGTAACCGTATTCGTAATCGTAATAGCCGTGGTCCTCCTTCGATCCGGCCCGATTTACTACCAGACCCAGCACCGGGATCTCCATGAGCTTCAGGCGGTCGATGGCCCGCATTACCGGGCGGCGGCGATTCTTGGCGGGCTGAATCAAGACCATCACCCCGTCCGTCACCCGGCCCATGACCGCCGCATCCACCGCTGCCAGCATGGGCGGGCTGTCGATCAGCACATGGTCATAGACCGTCTCCGCCCAGGCCAGCAGTTGCGAGAACCGCGAACCGGTGAGCAACTCGGCCGGATCCGCCGGCCGCGGGCCGGAGGGCAGAACGTCCAACTGCGGCAGGGGGGTGGAATTGATGTGCGCCGCCGCCGTGCGGCCGATCTCGCCGCTGCCGCGGAGCACCTCCGAAAGACCGCGGGCACCCCGCATCTTCAGCAGGTTGGTTAGTCCGGGCCGGCGGAGGTCGGCGTCGATCACCAACGTTCGCTTGTCGGCCTGGGCAAAGCACACCGCCAGGTTGGCCACCACGGTTGACTTCCCGTCGCCGGGTTCCGAACTGGTCAGGACCACGTGCCGCGCCTCTTGATGGGCGAGCATCAAGGCCGTCCGCAGCGTGCGGAAGCTCTCCCCTTCCCGCCCCTTGGGGGAGGTGTAGCACGGCAACGACTCCAGGCCGCCTTCGGCAGGCATCGGCAACTGCGGAATGGTGCTCAGCACCGAGAGACCCAGGCGGCTCTGCAGCTCATCCAACGATCGGAAGCGGTCGTCGACCGTGTCCATCAAGGTGACCAGCCCGAGGGCCACCAGAAAACTGCCCACCACTGCGCACAGGGCGGTGCGGCCCAGCCGAGGCGAAACCGGGGCGTCGTTGACCACCGGCTCCTCGGTGACCGTCACCCGCACATCCTGGCCGTTTTGTTGAAGATCAATGGCGGCGATCTGGTTCAACAGGACCTCGTTCATGTTGCCCAGCCGCTTAACGTCGCGGTCCAGCAGCTCGATCTGGGCCATTTGCCCGCTGAGGTTGATGGCCTGGCTTCGAGCCTGCTCGAAGCGGGCTTGCAGAATCTGCTCCTTCCTCCGCAGCTCGGCCAGCTTCTGTTGGGCGATTTCGAGCAGCCACGGTCCGAGCTGACTGTGGCGGAGGGCCGCCACCCCTTGCTCGACGCGGTTCCGCGAGGCCTGCAGATACTGTTGGGTGGCCCGGATCTTCTCGCTCAGGGCAACCACGTCCGGATGGGCCGGCCCCAGGTTCTGGCGCATGGCCTGCAGGTCGGCCTGGGCGCTCAACAGGGCCTGCTGCATAGCCGCATAGGCGCTGGCCTGGTTGTCGGTTAGTCCCAGAGTGTTGGCCAGTACGTCGCGGCCCACGCTGTCGGCCACGCTCATCACATACTGCCCCAGGTCCTGGCCGTTGCGGAGGGCGGTCCGCAAGGCCGCCAAGGCGGCCTCTTGCTCCACCCGCTCTTTCTGCACGGCGATCAGGGCGTCGTTGAAGGAGACCGCCCGCTGGACCATCGGGTGCAAAGTGGTCCCGTCGGAGCGGAAGCCCATGTCGGCGAAGTGCCGCCGGACCTCCAGCAGCTTCCGTTGTTTGCGGTTAAACTCGTCGAGCAGGCTCTTGCGTTCGGTAGTCAACATGCAGCGGATCTCGCCCGCCGTCCCGCGGTGGAAGTGATCCATCAGGTCCAGATAAGATTGGACTATGGCCCGCACCACGTCGGCCGCCACTCGCGGATTCTTGGAAGCGTAACTGATTTGCAGAATGCTGGTGGCCCGGACGGCTTGTACCGACAAGTTGGCCCGCACCGCCTCGACCCAGTTCTCTTCCGGGCAACCCGCCAGATCGAGGCGATCTTCGGCCGGCAGGCTCCGGATGGCCCCGCCCAGTACTTTGGCGCTCCGCACCATGCCGACAAAGGTGGGCATGGCATTCTGCCGCAGCGAATCTCGATCGGTCAGCGCGGTGTCCAGCTTGTCGCGGCCGGTATACGAAACCAGCAGCGCGGCCCGCGAGGCGTATCGCCGCACCGCAGTCAGGTAATACAGCCCGCCTAAGGTCAAGCCGGTCGCCATCACTGCCAGCACCAGGTTCTTCCGATAGCGGACGGCCAGGACCAACCGCCACAGGGAATAGACCAGCCGGCCGAGACTCACCTCGGTTTCGGCCTCCAACTCGGATGGGGCTCCGACACCTTCCGGGATCACCAGGTTTTCGCTGGGCTCTGTCATCCTTGGCTTCTGTGCTCCAAAGGGGGATGAACTGCGAGGCAGAGTTATGCTGGCCGTTGCTGGCCCGGAATTGCTTCGGGAGTCGGTCCGGTTAGAAGAGCGGGTTGGTATAAAAACCAAGACGAATGAAGGTCTTCAGCATATCCAAGGTCACCGTCGCCGGGGTTTGTTCGACCATCACGGTATCATCGGGGGCCAGGGTAATGTTGTCTTGACCGGTTTCGGCGGCCTGAAGGCTGACCGCGATCTTAATCGGCCCCGGGTGGTTTGGCAGGTGTCGAATCACCAGCACTTTTTCGGCTGCCGAGTTGGAAACTCCTCCGGCAAGGGCCAACGCATCGAGCACGCGAAGCTCCTGGTTGGGCGGGAAGGGGAATTCGCCCGGTTTGGTGACCAGTCCCAACACGTGGATCGGCGGCAGGGTCCGCTTGGGCACATAGACCACGTCACCGTCGCGCAGCTCCGGCGGCCTCTGCTGGCCGGAAGCCGCCGCCGTCAGACTAACGGTAAGAATCGACGGGCTGGGCGGCGCAGCCTGGTAGGCGGCCAGAGCGGCCTCGGGGGCGGCGCCGCCGGCCACCCGCGGCGGACTGCCCGGCAGACTAGCCGGCAGCAACGCACGCGAATCCGTCCGCCGAATTTCCACCTCGGTGCCGGCCTCTTTACTCAACCCGCCAGCGGCCGTCAGGGCCGCCAAGAGCGAGCTCGAACCCCGCGGGAGATCGTGGGGGCCCGGCTGGTTGACCGCCCCCACCACCGTCACTTTGTTGGTGCGGCACTGCTTCATGCTGACGGTGATGCATGGGGTGCGAAAGACTCCGCGATTGACGCTCTCGGCGGCGATCACCTGCTCGGCCTGCTCGGCCGACAGTCCGCTCACCGCCACCTTGCCGATCAAGGGAACCACTACGCCGCCATCGTCGGCCACCCGGACCGGCGCGGTGGTGGTAGTCAGCTTGCTGTAATCGGTCACCATGGTCACTTCCAGCACGTCGCCCGGCTGAATCACTTCGGCGCTGATGCTCCGGTCGGCCAGGCCGCTAAGATTGATGGCCTCCAGGTTCAGCGGGGCGGCGGCCATGAACTGCACTGGCAGCTTCGAGGCCTGATAAACGCCGCTGGCGCAACCCGAACCCCAGACGAGCATTGGCAACACCAACCACAGGAACCTTAAGTTTGCGGTGACGAGACGAGCCTGGGGCAACGTCATGGCGAAGTCCCGAGAAGATCACAACCGCTAAGGTGAAGTCCGATTAGCCCGGACGGCTGGTGGAATGGCACGACGCACTGGCGGAGAGGGAGAGGGCAAAGGCAAAAAGCAACCGTCAAAATGCAAGGTGAAAATTGGGCGACCTGGGCCGTTAACTCTCCACTCTCCTTCTGCCGCCGATGAGCCGGGACCCCCTCACGATCAGGGGGCGGAGAATAGCCGAGGGCGGCCACGGTTGTCAAGGGTGATTTTCCAGGAGGCGAACCGTCGAACACCCGCATTAGAATTGATCTCGGGAGGTATTACGCACCACTCTGTTGACTTCGATGCCACCTTACGCCCTTCCGCCTTGAAAGCATTGCCCGAATCACGTATGGTGATACGTTTTGCGGCCCGCTCTCGGGGACTATCCCCCATCTGCGCACCGTGGTGTTCTTCCACGCCACCGACATCCACCATCCGTTTCCGCTTCAGCCATGCCTATCATCGTTCAGAAGTTTGGCGGCACCAGCGTGGCCGACAGCCAGAAAATCCTGGCGGCGGCCCGAAAAGCCATTCGCGCCCAGAGCCAGGGCAACCAGGTGGTGATGGTGGTCAGCGCGATGGGCAAGAATACCGACGCCCTGATCGATTTGGCCCGGCAAATTTCCGAGGAGCCGCCCGCCCGCGAAATGGACATGCTCTTGGCCACCGGCGAACAGGTGAGCGTCGCTCTGGTGGCCATGGCGATCCATTCGCTGGGGCACCAGGCCATCAGCCTCACCGGGGGGCAGATGGGCATCATGACCGATAGCACCCACACCAAGGCCCGCATTCGCTCGATCTCCGCCGAGCGGATTCACCAGGCGTTGGACGCGGGCAATATCGTGATTGCCGCCGGCTTTCAGGGGATCGATGCGTCCAACAACATTACCACGCTTGGCCGGGGCGGCAGCGACACCACCGCGGTCGCCTTGGCCGCCGCCCTGCACGCCGACACCTGCGAAATCTACACCGACGTCGACGGCGTCTATACCACCGACCCGCGGATGATTCCCGAAGCCCGCCGCGTTGCCCAGATCAGCTACGACGAGATGCTGGAGCTGGCCACCGCCGGCGCCGGGGTGATGCACAACCGCTCCATCGAGTTCGCCAAGAAGTTTGCCGTGCCCGTGCATGTGCGGAGCAGCTTTAGCGACAACCCGGGCACGATGATTGTGGTCGATCCGGAATCACCAGGGGCGGCGGTGTGTGGAGCGGCCCTGGTGAAGAACGAAGCCCAGGTGACGGTCCTGGGCGTGCCCGACCGGCCGGGGGCCGCCCTGAGCGTATTCTCGAAAGTCGCCGAAAAGCACATCGCCCTGGACATGATCGTGCAGAACGAAGGGGCCGAGGGCCGGGCCGACATCTCGTTTACCGTCTTCCGCGACGACTTGCCGGCCACGTTGCGGGCAGTGGCTGCCGCGGTCCAAGAGTTGGGGGCCGAGGGCTACACCTGCGATGAAAGCGTCTCCAAGCTGTCGGTGGTCGGTTTGGGGATGGCCACTCAGCCCGGCGTCGCAGGCGCCATGTTCCGCGCCTTGGCCCAAAAGGGCGTCAATATCCAGATGATCTCCACCAGCCAGATCAAGATCTCGGTGCTGGTCTCGCGGGAGTCGGCCTTGGAGGCTTTACGGGCAGTGCATCAGGCTTTTCAACTACAGGCCGCCCCACCCACCGCCGGTCGAAGCGGCCCGTCCAACCAACCCGTGGCGTGCTCCGACGGCGGAAAGTTGATCGCCCGGTTGGAACGTATGGAGACCCTGGTCATCGAGGCGATCGAACTGGACGAGTCGCAGTCGCGGGTGACCTTTGTCGGCCTGCCCGACACGCCCGGCCTGGCCGCCCAAACCTTCGACGACCTGGCGAAGGCAGGCATCGTGGTGGACATGATCGTGCAAAGCATCAGCCGGCAGAACCGGGCCAATATCTCGGTCACGGTTGCCCAAAGGGACTTGGAAAGAACCTTGCGGGCCGCCACCGAGCTGGCCAAGCGACTGGGCAGCCCTTCGCCCACGCATTGCCCCGAGGTTGCCAAACTGTCGGTGTATGGGGTGGGCATGCGCAGTCATACCGGCGTGGCTGCCCGGATGTTCCAATCCTTGGCCCACCAGGGTATCAACGTCGAGTTGATTGGCACCAGCGAAGTGTGCGTGACCGTGGTGGTCGATCGAGCCCACGGCCAAAAGGCCCAGACGGCGCTGAAGCAAGAGTTCGCCGACGCAATGGTCTAGTTACTGTTGCTCTCCGAGCACGTCGTTGAGGACGTCCTCGTTGACGTAGATCGGCAGCGGCGGGCTGCAGGTGACCGCCACCGCGATGGCGTCGGAGGGCCGGGCGTCGATTTCCACCAATTCGCCGTCGTGCCGGACTCGCAACTGGGCGAAGTAGGTATGATCCTTCAATTCGTTGATGATCACATCCTGAAACTCGCCGCCCAGGTTCTCCACCACGCTGACGATCAAATCGTGCGTCAGCGGCCGCGGGGAAGGATGGCCCTTGACCCGCCGATCGATGCTGGTGGCCTCGAAGATGCCGATGAGAATCGGAAAGGCCCGCTCGCCGTCGACTTCCTTCAGGTAGATCACCTGTTGGTCGTTGACTTCACTGATGATAATTCGCGACAACTCCATCGGGACCGGCATGGCCGCGCCCTCCCACTGCCACCGGAAGCCCGGGCTCGAAGAGTCGTTCTGCACGGGCCTGAACTTCCGTCGCTTCATTATAATGCCCTCGGTCGGCGGCTGGCTAGTGGCCCGCGCGGCTGCCAACTCCCCGCGTCGCCGTGTCACGACGATACTCCCGATTCAGCTCGCGGATGTAACGCTGCCAGAACCGGGCAGCGTCGGCGTCGGTGCAGACCGCGATCGGCACGCCCGCGTCGGCGATCTTCGTCTGTCCAACGGTGGCCTCATCGAAGGCCCGGCGGGGTCGGCCGTTGCGGCATAGCGGCGAGAAGGCCGGCAAGTCTCCGCGGGGCACGTGCGGCGCGTAGCGAACCACCACGTCGAGCTTGTAGGTCGTATAGCGGCAGATGTCCGCATCGACGGCGGCCATGGCCGCCAGCGTGTCCCAGTAACAGTAAACTCCCTGCCGGATGCCTTGATGCTCCCGCCGGCACCAATGGACAATGAGTCGGGCCTCGGGCGTCGTGGCGCTCCGGGTGAACTGGCGGACCCGCTCTTCGGTGATCGGGACCTTTTGGGTCCCGTCCAAAGCGATCAGCGAGATCGGCAGTCCGGCATGAAAGACCGACCGGGCCGCTACCGGATCGATGTAGATATTCCATTCGGCCACGCGGTTCTTCAAATGGTCGGTCACACCCGGCACGCGGATGTTGCCGGGCACGTTGACCGCCCCGCCCATTATATAGATCCGGCGAAGTCTGCTTTTCACCCACGGCGCTCGCTCGAACAAGGCGGCAATGTTGGTCAGCGGCCCCAGAGTCAACAGCGTGACCGGTTGCTTGGCCGCCTTGAGCACGTTGATAATCTCCTCCACCGCGTGTGCCGTGGAGCCGGGCGGGCAAACGGGGACATTCTCGCCAAAGAACGCATCGGCATCGCTCCGCCATCGCGCAGGGAACACCTGGTAGCCGTCGCTCGGCTCTTCGTCGCCGCAGGCCACCGGAAACGTCGGCGGATATCGGCCGGCCAGCTTGCAGAGGCGAAGGACGTTGCTGAGTCCGGGCTGGCAGTGCACCTCGCCCGTGCCGGCGATCGTAATGGCCAGCAGATCGACGTCCGGCCGGTTGAGAAGGTAGAGAATTGCGGAACAGTCGTCAAAGCCCAAATCGGTATCGACAATCAGCGGCAGGCGAGGCCCGGCGGCCGTTTGTTCGGCGGCCCGACCGCCGGCCGCAGCGAGTACAATCACAACCGTCATCAGTATGGCGAGTCTTCGCATCGTATCCCTAGACCCCTCCGACCAGTTCCTCGGTGTCTGGAATCGCCGCCGGGCGAATCGACGTCAGCGAACCGATGCCGAGCACTTGCGGCCACAGATAGGCCACCCCCAGCACCACCAGGATCGTGCCGATGCCCCCGCCCACCACCGACGCCACCGCCCCAAACGCCCAGGCGGTGAGCCCCGACTCCAGCCCGCCCAGGTCGTTGGAGGCCACAATGAAGACGTTGTTCACCGCGGAGACGCGGCCGCGCATGGCGTCGGGGGTGAGCATCTGCACCAGCGTGTGGCGAACGACGACGCTGATGTTGTCCAACGCCCCAACCACGAACATCATCGCCAGCGACAGCCAAAACCAGGTGGAGACCCCGAACACAATGGTGGCCACACCAAAGCCGCTCACGGCCCAAAGCAGCGTCACCCCGGCGCGGCGCATCGGCGGCAGATGGGCCAACAAGACCGCCATCGCAATCGCACCGACGGCGTCGGCCGAGGTCAACAAACCCAAGCCGACGGCGCCCACGTGCAAAATGTCCTTGGCGTAGATCGGCAACAGATAGGTCGCGCCGCCCAAGAGCACCGCGAACAGGTCGAGGGTGATGGTAGCCAAAATGAGCTTCGTATCTCGAACGAAGCGGATCCCAGCCAAGACGCTTTGCCAGGAAACGGGCTCCCCCGAGACGGTCGGTTCGCGCCGCCGCGTCTGCGACAGGCCGAGCACTGCCAAAAGGCGGCAGACGGCGACCACCATGAATGCCGGGGCCGGATTGGCGCCCCAAATCGCCAGAATCACCCCGCCTACGACCGGCCCCGTCACCGAGGCGGTGTGAAACATGCTCACGTTCCAGGTCATGGCGTTGGAGAAGATCTCCGGCTCCACGATTTGCGGCAGCCAGGCGGAGCGGGCCGGGCTGCCCAACGCGGTGCCCACCGCCATGAAGGCCAGCAAAGCATAGATCCAGAGGACCGGCGCCTGCAACCACGCCGCCGCGACGACCAAGGCGATCGAAGCCGCCAAATTAAGGCTGCAGGTGATCAGCCAGATGCCGCGGCGGTCAAAGCGATCGGCGATCTGCCCGCCCGCGATGGCCAACAGCATCACCGGCAGGGCTTGCACCAGCCCCAGCATTCCCAAGGCCAGCGCGGCGTCGCCTTTGGGAAAGATGGTGGCGAAGAAATACGCGACCGCAAACGTCTCGACCCGCTTCGAGAAGGCCACCAGGAACCAACTGACGGCGTAAAGCCGATAATCGTGGTTCCGCCAGGCTATGTAGGGGTCGAGTTTTGCTGACGCGTCAGGCATTGCGGCCGTCATTTGCCCGGAGCGTCGTCGTCCCGGCGCGGCTGGCGATAATGGACCCCTTCAGCCTTCAGCCGCAAAAGGTGGGTATCCAGCCGGGCGCGGAAATCGCCCCAGCCTTTCCGCGACGGCTCGGTCCAGGTCACCTCAGCCATGGCGCAGCCGCGGGGGTAGGTCATGTACTGGGCGTGGCGATAATTGGGGACGAACTCGGTCCACAGATTGCCGCCAGCGCCGAGGATATGACTGGCCTGATCGGCGGTCAAAGCCTTGGGAACCGGCTCGTACGAATACACCTGGCTCAGCGGCAGGAAGCCGCCAATGGCCTTGGGCTCGCCACGCTTGGCCTGGTAGTAATCCAAGTAGCAGTGCGAGGTCGGAGTCATCACCACGTCGTGGCCGGCGTGGGCGGCGGCAATGCCGCCCTCGATGCCCCGCCAGCTCATCACCGTTGCGTTGGGGGCCAAACCGCCTTCAAGGATCTCATCCCAGCCGATCAGCGTCCGATGGTGGGCGTTTAAGAACTTCTCGATCCGGCGGACGAAATAGCTCTGCAGCTCGTTTTCATTCTTCAGCCCTTCCTGCTTCATTCGGGCCTGGCACTTGGGGCATTTCTTCCAGTGGGCCTTGTCTACCTCGTCGCCGCCGATGTGGAGGTACTTGCTCGGGAACAGATCCATAACCTCGATCAGAACCCCTTCGAGAAACCTGAACGTCTCCTCATTGCCGACGCAATACTCTTCGACCTCCGGCCCATTCGAGCCGTCCATGCTGATCGGCCCGCCGGTGCAACTGTACTCGGGATACGCCGTCAAAGCCGCCGCCGAATGGCCGGGCATCTCGATCTCAGGCAGGATGGTCACGTAGCGATCTTTGGCGTAAGCTAAAATCTCGCGGATGTCGTCCTGGGTGTAGAAGCCGCCGTAACGGCCGTCGGAGCCCCAGGCCGTGCCGTCTTTGGGGTTGAGGCCAAACATGATCCCTTTGCGCCAGGCGCCGACCTCGGTGAGCTTGGGATACCGCTGGATCTCGATCCGCCAGCCGACGCCGTCGGTGAGGTGCAACTGCAACGTATTCAGCTTGTGCTGGGCCATCAGGTCGATATAGTTCTCGATCTCGCTCTTGTTGAAGAAGTGGCGGGAGACATCCAACAACAGCCCCCGCCAGCGAAAACGCGGCCGGTCCTCGATGGCCACCGCCGGGACCGTCCAGGCTACCGTCGGGCGTACTCTCGCCGGGCTGAAGACCTGCGGCGGCAGAAGTTGCAACAGCGTTTGCGTGCCATAGAATAATCCGGCTCCCCCGGCAGCCGAAATCGCCACGCCGTCGGCCGACACCGCCAGGCTGTAGCCCTCATTGCCGAGGGCGGCCTTTGCTTGGCTCATGCTCAATCGGATCGCGTTGGAAACCTTGCTCGTGCCATCGGCCGTCCTCACCACCAGACCAAGGCCGGTGCTGCGGCGAGTCCGCTCGGCCAACTGCTTGCCGACATTGAGGGCGTCGGCGGAATCCGGGTCGATGAGAATCACGGTCTGGTTGTTCAAGGCAAACTCGCCGGGCCTTATCTCGACCCGCCAAGGCTGGGGCACCAAGGCCATCGGCCGCGGCCCAGCAGCTTGGACTGGGCCCGCCAAAGCGGAAATCACCGTTAGGGTCACGATTAACGCAAAAATGACTTTCATAAGCGAGCCCTCCTGATCCCCGACCTCCGACCTCCGACCTCTCACGAGAATCATTGTGCCAAGGATCGACTCGTCGTGCAACGGCCTTGCCAGCTACGCCCCTATCCCGTAGATTTCCGAGGATGCAACTGACTTTGAAGCCTCGCAAGGCCCGACCGTTCTATGCCCGGCACCCCTGGGTCCTCGACTCGGCCCTCGAACCCAGCGGCAATTTCCCGGCTGACGGTGAAGTGGTCGATCTCCTGTCCGACAAGGGAAAGTTCGTGGCTCGCGGCATCTTCAACTCGCGCAGCCGGATTCGCGTGCGACTGTACACCTGGGACCCTTCCGAGGAGCTTGACGACGCCTTCTGGCGCCGCCGGCTGGAGGCGGCCGTCCAATTTCGAGCGCAGCTTGGATTTGCCGATTCCCAGGGCGCTACCCGACTCATCTTCAGCGAAGGCGACGGCCTAAGCGGGCTGATCGTCGATCGCTACGCCGACTACCTCGCCGTTCAGGTCACGGCCCAGGCTATGGCGGTGCGGCTGCCGCAAATCGCCGCCATGCTCGTCGAGCTGTTCACGCCGCGCGGCATCATGTTGCGGACCGAGCGGGGCGTCAGCCGCGCCGAAGGTCTCGACCTGCGCGATGGTCCGTATTGGGGACACATGCCCGAAGGACCGCTGCTAATCGCGGAGCAGGGATTGCAATACGCGGTCGATCTGGCCGAAGGGCAGAAGACCGGTTTCTATCTCGATCAGCGGGAGAATCGCCTGGCCGCCGCCCGCTACCTCCGCGATCGCCGCGTCTTGGACATGTTCTGCTATAGCGGCGGCTTCAGCCTGTCGGCCAGCGCCCACGGCGGGGCCCGAGAAGTGCTGGGGATCGATACCAGCCAACGGGCGGTCGATCTGGCCACCGCCAACGCTGCCCGCAACGGTCTGGCCAACGTCCGCTTTCAATGTGGCGACGGGTTTCAGACCATGCAGCAGCTCAGCGACGCCGGCCAGCGATTCGGCGGCGTGATCCTCGACCCGCCGAAGTTCGCCCGCAGCCGCCGGGCAGTCGATGAGGCATTGCGGGCCTACCATTGGCTAAACCGCTCGGCGGTGGGCCTGCTGGAGCCGGGCGGTATCCTGGTCACCTGCAGTTGCTCGGGCCACGTGACCCGCGAGGACTTCCTCTCCATGCTCGTTGGGGTGGCCCAACACACTGGCCGCCAGATCCAAGTCCTCGAGCAGCGCGGCGCCTCGCCCGACCACCCCATCAGCGCCGCCTGCCTAGAGACCGAGTACCTGAAGTGCTTTATCTGCCGGGTGGTATAGCGCGCAATCTGCGTGGCGTATCTCCCGCCGGTCGGGCTGGCAGGGAGAGCCGGTCGCAATACAATAAGAGGAAAGGAGAGCCATGACAAGCAACGCGGTCATGGCGTTTTCGGACGTTATGGCGCGACGGAGATCTCTAAGGGGCCCTACGGTCAACGAAATGGAGGATCAATCATGACCATTCACGCCATCTACGAAAACGGTGTCTTTCGGCCGAAAGAAGCGGTCGCTTTTCCCTACCCCTGCGAGGTAGAAATCGAGGTTCGCCAGATCAAACAGGAGCCCAGCATCCCCACCCTGGACGAAATCTACACGATCCTCGGCAGGCGTCACGCTTCGGGGGAACACAATTTGGCGGAGCGGCACAACGAGCACCAACCATGAGTCCGGTTTTTCTCGACACGGTTGGACTGATCGCCCTTTGGGACACGGATGACCAATGGCACGCTGCGGCCGATGCCGCGTACCAGAAGATGGTTTCTGCGCGCAGATCGACGGTAACGACCAGTTTTATCTTGTTGGAATGCGGCAATACGGCGGCCCGTCGCACGTTTCGCAGCGATGTTTGTGCCTTACGGCGTGGCCTTGAACTTCGCAACGAGTTGATCGTGCCCACGGAGGACGATTGGCAGGCGGCATGGGGGGCCTACGAACGCGGCGAAGCGGCCCAGGCCGGCATCGTCGATCACGTCTCGTTCGCAGTTATGCGTCGCCTGGGGGTCATGGAAGCCTTCACCGGCAACCGCCACTTCCACGCCGCTGGATTTGCAACCCTGTTTTGACTCCCGCATGGCTCTCGCTCTCGCCGACTTGCGGACGCCGGCGGCCCGCACTGATAATCAAGTGCTGAAAACGCTTCAGAACCATTTCCTCGACGAATGGCTTGGCCGTACTCCTCTAACGCAGAACAAGTGAGCGGCTGGCCGCCATCCGCATAGGTACATAACGGCCGGTGTCATGTAAGAGGGAGAGAGGTTGAACAAACGGCACTTGCGAGCGTTCGCGTCCACGGCCGGACGAGGTGGTATTCCATGGCTCAGGCCGAGAAATACGCCGGAGCACCCCCTCTTGAGGGCGATATTGTACTGCTGCGACAATACGCCCGTTCGCGGGAGCCGGCAGCGTTTGTGGAACTGTCGCGGCGATATGCCGGAGTGGTGTACGGGACATGCCTGCGGATTACGGCCAACGTCGACGACGCGGAAGAACTGACACAGGACTGCTTCTTCGAACTGGCCCGTCGAGCAACGACCATCCGCTCGTCGGTCGGCGGCTGGCTGCACAGCATGGCGACCAATCGCGCGCTGAACGCCGTCCGATCGCGCAAGCGAAGGCAAGAGCATGAAGAGCGGGCGGCAGTCGTGAAACAACAGGCCAGTTCTGAGGACGAAGCGGCGTGGCGTGATCTCGAACGACTGTTGGATCGGGCGATCGAAAGCCTGCCGAAGGAACTCCGCATGCCGCTCATCTTGCACTTCCTTGAAAGCCGCTCGCAGAGCGAGGTTGCCGTACAACTCGGCGTACATCAGTCAACCGTGTCACGACGTATTCAGGAAGCGATTGAAGCTTTGCGAGGCCGTCTGAGCGAATCGGGCTTCGTGATGGCCATCGCCCCGCTCAGTTCGCTTCTGACCACTCATGCCGGGCAAGCTGCCGACCCGCATCTATTGGCCTCACTGGGAAAGATCGCTCTGGCCGGCATCAGTTCGACGGCAACCGGAAAAGCGATCGGTGGCCTTGGAACCCTGTTTGCAAAGCTCTCAACATGGGGAACGGCGCTGGCTGCGATTGCGTCGCCCCTCGTCGTTCAACTTGTGTTGGGCGGCTGGTGGGGGTTCGCTTGGGCTATGGCAGTCGTGGGGTATGTCGCGTGGCGGCGACCAAAATGGCATGAAGAACTCAGCCTGGCAATGGGAGGAAAGGGCTACGGTTACGCATTCTTCCCTCTGGCACGCTGGACATGGACTACACCGCCGCCCGATTGGCGAAAGGCCATTCTCCAGGCGATCATGGGCAGCATGATGATGTGGTGTCTCGCCATCGCGCTATTGATTCCACAGCCTCGAAACGCGATGGGCCTCGGTTGGGCAGCAATGATGATCGTGTACGGCGCGGTGCCTTTGATGACCGCTCTTCGCATCTGGCTTCGTGTGCGAACCTGTCCAGCAGACGCAAGGAAGCAGGCGACGCCACTACCGCCGCCACCCGACACTATCGGCGTTGTGCAAAGCGTCGGGATGACGCTTGCGATGACACTATGCGCGGTCAGTTTCTCTCTTTGGCACGTTCGCCGAGGCCAGCCACGTGAGTGGCTCGCGCTGTTATTGGTATTCCTCATAGCGCTAGTCTGGGCATACGTTGATGTCATCGAGAAGGTTTGGACTTTCCGGCGTGGCAGACAGGCACGTGGCAGTTCGGACACTGATTCCAGAGTTGCGCAAGCGTCAAGTCGTCCTGCGGCGACGATCGGCGCGATCGTCTTTATCTTGCTTTGCGTTCTCGTTTGGACAAATGGAGCCATTCGGCAGTGTGCTGACTACCTTTGGAGAGGCAAAGCATTAGACGCTCAGGCGGTCGGCTGGGCGATGTGCGCACCGCTGTCGCTGATCTTCCTGGTGGCTACGATTCGGCTGCTCAGCAGATTGCGTGGTCGGATGCCTAGGCTCGTTTTGGTCGGCCTGGCCACCGTGTCAGCATCATTTGGAGTGGTGAACCTGGGCCTTGTTTCGGCTTGGCTCTTCTTGGGGCCGAGCACGCTGCCGCCTCCTCCATCGCAACGAGCCGCCAGAATCGTAGGCAACATCGGCGAAGTGCTGAAAAATAAGGCCGCTGCAATTCCCCAACTCACAAAGGATATGCACAGCCCCGACGTTGATGTCCGTCGCCGGGCCGCGATACTGCTGGGAATTATGGACGTTGCGAGTGATGAAGTGATTCCCGAGTTGCAGAAGGCGTTGAGCGACAAAGACAAAGAGGTGCAATCGCAGGCGGCTCTGACGCTCGCACATTTGGGCCCGAAAGCCAAGTCGGCCATTCCCGAGTTGCGAAAGGCAATGAGCGATCCTGACAAGGAGGTGCGATTCACCGCGATTATGGCGCTGCGGGCTATGGGGCCAGATGCCAAGCAGGCAATTTCTGAATTGATACGCGCACTGAGTGACCCGGATGCGGATGTACGGTGGAACGCGGCCAGTGCATTGGAGATATTTGGGCCTGCGGCCAGCGCCGCTGTTCCCGAGTTGCGAAAGGCGCTGAGCGACACAAGCAATCAAGTCCGATCAGCCGCTGCTCTTGCGCTAGGCAAGATTGGTCCAGCGGCCAAGGGCGCGATTCCTGAACTACAGAGAACATTGACAGACTCATATTGTCAGGCTCGGTCCTTTGCTGCCCTGGCGTTGGGCGATATTGGTCCGGCCGCAAAGGATGCTATTCCAGAACTGCGAAAGATGTTGCGTACTGATGGTTACGCACAAGCTCGGTGGTGTGCTGCGGGGGCACTACAGCGTCTGGCACCAGCGGCACGCGAGGCCACCGCTGACGTGCAGGAGGCTTTGGATGATCCAGACCCCACCGTCCGGTCAGTTGCCGCTTATACCTTGGGCAAGATTGCCTCGCCGACGGAATCGGTGATTTCTCAGCTACGGAGGGCTCTCCACGATCCTGATGAAGGTGTTCGAGTCAGCGCCGCCTGGGCACTTAGACAAATGGGATCGGCAGCCTCAAAACGCCCTTCCAAACAGAAACCTGAGCACCGCGGGAAATAGCAAGCGAATAGCCTATGGCCTCCAAGCCTGCCTTGGCGAAGGAGAGGCGACGCAGCCTTTTTCCGCGTGGTCCTTCGGGCACACCAGGCTTCCTCTCTCGGCCTGCCTCGCGGCCGCAGCCTGACATCCAAGCCCGGACGCGCGGCGTTGCTTCGACCCACCTTCGACCACGGCCATCCGTCCTGCGCCCTCGCTCTTCCGCTCTCTGGCAGATAGGGTGCTGGGGCTCGCTGCGATCGACCCCATAGGCGCTAACCTAAGAAAACGAGGGTCAGTTTCGCTCCAAGACAGGTGAGACGAGCAACGACGGGGAACCCTGATTCTCGCTAATCTTCGCTAATCCCCTCAATTAGCGTCAATAAGCGTCGATTAGTGTTCCCTGCTGCCTTCCGTTGCTCGGGCCACGTGACCCGCGAAGACTTCCTTTCCATGCTCGTGGGGGCCGGGCAACACACCGGCCGCTAAATCCAAATCATCGAGCAGCGCGGCGCCTCCTCCGACCGCCGCATCAGCGCCGCCTGTCTGGAAACCGAGTACCTGAAGTGCTCCATTTGCCGCATAGTGTGATTTGGAGCACAGAATCGCAGCGAGCTTATTGACCGCCGCGCGAAGGGCCCTTATAATTGATGTTTTTGCAACTGCGAGTGGAAGCGTAGCGAATGCAACCTGGAGCCCTGCCGATCTTTTTGTTCCTGGCGTGCGCCGCGGCTTTGGCCATTGGGCTGGTGGTGGTTTCCAGGCTGGTGAATCCCGATCGGGCGGGAAGGGTCAACCGGATGCCCTATGAGAGTGGCATGGACCCCTTCCACGACACCCGCCGCCGCTTCGATGTGCGCTTTCACCTGTTGGCGATTGCCTTTCTAGTCTTCGACGTGGAACTCCTATTCTTATATCCCTGGGCGGTGGCCAGCCACCCCGCGCCCGTCGTCGCCAGCTCGGTCCAAAGCGGTGCGCAGAAGGGGACAGTCCCATTTTTGTGGCCTCCTGCCACAAAAATCGGGACAGTCTCCAGCCCGAACAGCGAAATGGGGGCAGTCCCCGTTTTGTGGCCGGCCGCGCCCACCCTGGTCGCCACAGAACTCGGGGCCACAAAGATCGCGGCCCAAAAAATCGGGGCAGTCCCCAGCCCGCAAGGCGTCGATCTGGCGGTGGCCAGCGGATGGATCGAGAACCGCCACCTGGTGTTTGCCGGGGCGATGGTCTTCGTGCTCCTGTTGACGGTCGGGTATGTCTACGATTGGCGGAAGGGCGTTTTCCGATGGCGGTGATCGCAGAACTGCCCGACAACGTGGCCGTCACCAAGCTGGACGAGTTGGTGAGCTGGTGCCGCAAGAACAGCCTGTGGCCGATGCCTTTTGCCACCGCTTGTTGCGGGATCGAATTGATGTCGACCGGGGCGAGCCGGCACGACATCGCCCGTTTCGGCGCCGAGGTGTTCCGCTTCAGCCCGCGGCAGTGCGATCTGATGATCGTGGCCGGCAGGGTGGTGATGAAGATGATGCCCGTCTTGCAGCGGATCTGGCAGCAAATGCCCGAGCCGAAATGGTGCATGGCCATGGGGGCCTGCGCGTCGAGCGGCGGGGTGTTCGATACCTATAGCGTCGTGCAGGGGATCGATCGCTTCGTCCCGGTTGATATGTACGTGCCCGGCTGTCCGCCGCGGCCGGAGCAATTGATCCAGGCGATCATCGACCTCCAGGCCAAGATCCAGCGGGAGGGAACCCTTTGGGGCCGCGAGTTCGACGCCCCGTCCCGGCAGCAGCCGAAAAGGGCATTGCAGGAATCATAGAGGTCAGAGGTCAGGGATCAGAGATTAGAGATTGGAAAGCAAGCGGCCGAGGCGGCATGAGCGACGTTAGCAGCAACACGATGGATGCCTTACCGGCTGAGTTTGCCGACTTGCTTTCCAGCGAGTTTCGCGGGCAGCGGCGGATTGTCGTGCCGGCAGATCGCCTCATCGAGGTGCTCAAGACTCTCAAAGAGAAGCTTGGCTATGACCTGTTGGCCGACCTGACCTGCGTCGACTATCTCACCTATCGAGATGCCCAACACCGCTTCGGGCTGGTCTACAACTTGGCGAACACCGAAACCAACCAGCGGCT
Organism: Planctomycetota bacterium; assembly: GCA_021784975.1. Classification (GTDB taxonomy): domain Bacteria; phylum Planctomycetota; class Planctomycetia; order Pirellulales; family Thermoguttaceae; genus JAJYGU01. The sequence goes on along the minus strand of JAJYGU010000265.1, from coordinate 3,976 downwards.
CATCGTGCGATGCTTCCTCGACGATCCGGAGCCGACGGTTCCTTCGGCGGTGCCGCTGTGGGCCGGGGCCAACTGGTTGGAGCGCGAGGTCTGGGACCTGTTCGGGATCCGCTTTGCCGGCCATCCCGACTTGCGGCGGGTCCTGTTGCCCGAAGGGTTCGCCTCCCATCCCTTGCGCAAAGACTACCCCTTGCAGGGACGCGGCGAGCGACACAATCTCCCGGTCATTACCCGTGCGGAAGGATAGAGGTCGGAGGTCAGTTGTTAGCGGCACGTATCGAATCTAATCCCCAATCCTTAATCCTTAATCCCTAGTCCCTAGTCCCCAATCCCCAATCCCTCCCCCGATGCCTCTCAGCCCGTTGTCACCGTCTGCCGAGCTAGCCGCCGACCGGACGCAGCCCTACCTGTGGACGATGAACTTCGGTCCGCAGCATCCGGCCATGCACACCACTTTGCGGCTGGTGTTGACGCTGGACGGGGAGACGGTGATCGACGCCGTGCCCGACATCGGATACCTCCATTCCGGTTTCGAGAAACTGGCCGAGCACCTGGACTACAATCAGTACGTGGCGGTGACTGACCGGATGAACTATGTTTCGCCGCTGGCGAACAACGTGGCTTGGCATTGCGCGGTGGAAAAGCTGCTGGGCATCGAGACCCCGCGGCGGTGCCAGTATATTCGCGTCATTGTGGCCGAGTTGTCGCGGATCACCGACCATCTGCTGGCCCTGGGGGCGATGGGGCTGGATACCGGGGCCTTCACCCATTTCATCTACGCCTACAGCGCCCGCGAGGATTTGTACGACATTTTCGAGGCCATTTGCGGGGCCAGGCTGACCACCAGCTATACCCGTGTGGGCGGATTGAAGCTTGACCTGTCGCCGACGGCCCTTCAGATGATCCGCGACTTTCTGCGGCGGTTTCCGCGGACGCTGGAGGACATGGCCCGCCTGCTGCACCAGAACCGCATCTTCGTGGACCGCACCCGCGGCATCGGCGTGCTGAGCAAGGAGGATGCCATCAACTTGAGTTGCAGCGGCCCGGTGGCGCGGGCCAGCGGCGTCACCCGCGATCTTCGCCGAGACGAGCCCTACTTGGCCTACGGCGACTTCGACTTCGATGTCTGCTGCGACCGGCGGGGCGATTGCTTCGCCCGCTACCTGGTGCGGATGGATGAGATGCGGGAAAGCGTCAAGATCGTCCAGCAAGCCATCGAAAACCTGCCCGCCGGTCCGGTGAACCTGGGCGATCAAGCGCGCAGCATTCTGCCGCAAAAGACGGCCGTCTACACGACGATTGAAGGACTCATCACCCATTTCGAGTTGGTGATGAGCAATCGGGGCATCAAGGTGCCTTGCGAGGAAGTATACGCGGCCACGGAGGCGCCCAACGGCGAGTTAGGTTTTTACCTGGTCGGCGATGGGGGCCCACGGGCGTACCGCGCTCGCTGCCGGCCGCCGTCGTTCATCCACTTCGCCGCCTTCCCGCACCTGATCCGCGGACACACGGTCAGCGACGTGGTGGCGGTGCTGGGGAGCCTGAACATTATTGCGGCCGAGTTGGACCGGTGAGAAAGGGTGGAAGGGGGAAGGCGGAGGGTTGAAAGCGGAAAGCCGAGAGCGGAACTAATCGCCCTATGAGAGTTGCCCGAGTGTGACATGAATCAAGATAAGAGTGATACTGCAATCTGCGACTTGCTGGATGCCGAATTGCGCGGGCGGATACGGGGTTACCTTCCGCGGTATCCGACCTCGCGGGCGGTGGTTCTGCCGGCCTTGCACCTGGTCCACGAGCGGTTGGGCTATGTGCCTCCGCAGGCGGTGGTGGAGATCGCCGAACTATTGGAACTAAGCCCCGCACAGGTGCAAGACACCCTCAGCTTCTACGGCTTCTTCAAGCAAGACCAGCCGCTGGGACGCTACCGGGTGTGGGTCTGCCGCTCGATGGCCTGTGCGGCTCGCGAGGGCGAGGAACTGTTGGAATACCTTTGCCAAAAGCTGGACCTGCAGCCCGGCGAAACCACGGCCGACGGCCGGGTCAGCTTGGAGTTTGCCGAGTGCCTGGGGGCCTGCGACCACGCCCCGGCCATCCTGGTGAACGATACTTTGCACAAGCAGATGACCAAGGAGAAGATCGACGAATTGCTGAGCAGTTGGGAGTGAATACCTGCCTCACGATTTTTCCCCTGACCGCCAGCCGCCCCAAGAGGCGAATTGAAGATTAAAAAATGAAAATCGAAAATTGCAAAATGCGGACGGTGAACGGTGGAGCGTTTTCACGCCCCACGCCGCACGCCCCACGCCCCACGCTCCACGCCTCCTGACCGTGCCCTACGAACCCGTCCTACTGGCGAACATCTACAAGAAGGACAGCCACACGCTGGCCGTGTACGAGGCTGGCGGAGGCTATCGCAGTCTGCGCCGGGTGCTGAAGGGAACGAGCCCTGCCGACCTGGTTCGGATGATCCGGGAAAGCGGTCTTCGCGGCCGCGGCGGGGCGGGCTTTCCCACCGGATTGAAATGGTCCTTCTTGCCCAAGGACCACCCCGGGCCGATCTACTTCTGCGTCAACGCCGACGAGAGCGAGCCAGGCACGATCGTCAATCGGGTGCAGATGGAGGCCGACCCGCACCAGGTGCTCGAGGGGATCATTTTGAGTTGCTACGCCACTCGGGCCTCCACTGCCTACATCTATATGCGATGGGAGTACGCCCAGTGCCTGAAGCGGATGCAGGCGGCCATCGACGAGTCTTACGCCGCCGGCTACCTGGGTCAAAACATCCTCGGCTCGGGCTACTCGTTGGACGTGTACATCCACCGCGGCGCGGCTGCCTATGTGTGCGGCGAAGAGACCGGGCTAATCGAGAGCATCGAGGGCAAGCGGGCCTGGCCGCGGATCAAACCCCCCTTCCCGGCGGTGGAAGGGCTGTTCCGCAAGCCCACCGTGGTCAACAACATCGAGACCGTCTCCTGCGTGAAGCACATCGTCGACCGCGGGGTGGCCTGGTTCAAATCTATCGGCCGGCCGCCCGAGCCGGGCAATCCCGCCGACCCCGGCAGCTTCGGTCCCAAGCTGTTCGGCCTAAGCGGGCACGTCAACCGGCCCGGCTGCTACGAGGCCCCGCTGGGAATCCCGTTGCGGCAGTTGGTCGAAGAGTGCGGCGGCGGAGTGTGGAAGGGACGCAAGGCCAAGGCCGCCATCCCCGGCGGGCTGAGCACCGGGGTGCTGACCGAAGCCGAGTTCGACACCTGCCTGGATTTCGCCGAGCCGATGCACGCCGGCTGCCTGGGACTGGGCACCGGCTGCGTCACCGTCTTCGACGAGACCTATAGCATGGTCGATCTGCTCTACAACGCCTGCCGGTTCTTTGCCCACGAGAGCTGCGGCCAGTGCACGCCCTGCCGCGAGGGGACCCGTTGGGCGTTGCAAATGATCAGCCGGATCAAGGCCGGCCAAGGGCGGCTGAAGGACCTGGAACTGCTGGCCGAGATCGGCAACTCGATCGGGGCCTTGCCCGGCACCACCATTTGCGGCCTGGCCGACGGGGCCGGCTGGTTGATCAAGACGGTGCTTCGCAAGTTCCCCGAAGAGCTAGAGCAGTACATCAAGCGCACCAATGCCCAAGGCTACTCGCGGTGCGAGCCGGCGGTGGCCATGACGGCGAACAACCACGGATGAGCGAGGGATTACTAGTTTCAAAATGAAGGTTGAAGCCGAGTCCCGGAGCTTTGCATTTTGCACTTTGCATTTTGCATTTTGCATTTTGAATTGAAAGGCATAAGCAACCCGCCCTCACCCCCGGCCCCTCTCCCGCGTGCGGGAGAAGGGAGCAACTCTTGGAAACCCAACACTGGACCCCTGAGAGCCTGTGAATAAAATGCGTTCATCCGCTGACCAGAGTGCGGGTCACCGTGAGGCTGACTTGACAGTCTTGTGTCGAGCCAGAGGGCCTTATCGGCTGCCGCACCTCTCG
>JAJYGU010000392.1 GCA_021784975.1 Planctomycetota bacterium | reverse complement strand
GGCTGGCGGCCATGAAAGTGGACTTGGACGAAGTTGCCCGCCGCGGCGCCAATATCTGTTTGGAGATGATCTTCGACCACGGTTTCTACCACGCCGATCCGCACCCCGGCAACATCGTGGTGTTGGATCACTGCCGCATCGGACTGTTGGATTTCGGCATGGTGGGCCGGATCGACGAGCGGCTGCACGAGGACGTGGCCGAAATCCTGGTGGCCTTGGGCAATCTCGACGCCGAACATATGACCTCCATGATCCTCCGCGTGGGGAAGACGCCTCCCAACCTGGACCGCTCGGCCCTGAGCCTCGATGTGGCCGACTTCCTCTCCTACTACGGCAGCCAATCGCTCGACCGCTTCGACCTGAGCGGCGCGCTTCGAGAGATGATGGAGCACATCCGCCGCTACAGCATCATGCTGCCGGCGCGGATCGCCATGCTGTTGAAGGCATTGATCACGCTGGAAGGGACCACCCGGCTGGTCAGTCCCAAGTTCAGCCTGGTGGAGATCATGCAGCCCTATCGGAAGAAGATGATGCTGCGGCGGTTTTCGCCGCGCCGCCATTTTCGCAAGCTGCACCGCCTGTACTCCGAGCTGGAGCACCTGCTGGACATCCTGCCCCGCGGCCTGGGCGACATCCTCGAACAGATGCAAGGCGGGCGGTTCGACATCCACCTCGATCACCGCGGCCTGGAGCCGTCGGTCAACCGGCTGGTGCTGGGGATGTTGACCAGCGCGCTGTTTCTTGGATCGACGCTGTTGTTGAGCCACAGCGTGCCGCCGCTTATTGATCTGCCGCCGCTGCTGCCCAAAGTGTCGTCGCTGGGCTGCGCCGGCTACGTGCTCAGTCTGGCCCTCGGCCTGCGATTGCTCCGGGCAATCAACAAATCGGGACACCTGGATCGGCGGAGGAAGGATTAGCGACGCGAAGGGCTTGCCATCCGATCATAATCATAAGATGGCTAAGATGTTACGACGGTACGGCCGGGAGGGATTGACGAGTTCGGCCGGGCCTTTCGCTAGGGCAGGTGGACAACAGGGCAGGGTCGAACTCGATTTGCAAACCGTAGCAGTTTTTGCGGTTGGGAGGAAGCGTTTCTGATGGCAGCGGCCAAATTCGGACGATAAGGGGGGTGGACAAACCCCGGTGCGACGGTGTAAATTATGAGGCTCGCATCCGCAGTGTGTGCCGGCCAATCGTCGCACGAAGCGGTCTTGGAAATTGTTAACCCAAAGGAGACATGAGTGGTCAAGTTGACGTTGCGTGAGAAGGAGTCCATTCAAGAAGCGGTGCGACGCTTCCGCAAGCTGGTCGAGCGGAGCGGCATTAAGAAAGAGATGCGCCGCCGGGAGTATTACGAGAAACCCAGTGAAATCAAACGGCGTGCCCGGTTGCGGGCCGAGCGCCGTTCGCGTCGCGGCAGCACCTTGGGCCGCGGTGGAATCTGACGGCCGCCTGCCTGGTGGAGCCGTTCTTTTTTCTTCCGTGTTTCATCGGTGGCTATGTTTCATCCGCGGGTGATCGGCGTCGCGCGGCGGCAGGCCGGGGACCGTCGAATCGGTGTTGAACAGGGGCAGGTAGCGATAATAGACTTCCAAGGTCATGGCGTTGAAGCTGGTCATCATCAGCCGGCCGCCCTTTTCGCCCCAGCTATCCAAGGTCGGCTTAACCGGATCCCAGCTTCCTTCGGCGCAGCCGCCCTTGATCTGCGATTCGATCAGCACCCGCCGCATCTTCCGGTTCCACGCGTCCCATTCGCCGCCGCCCAAATTGTGCATGGCCAAGGTGGCGTAGTACCAGTAATAGGTGTCGCGGAGCAGCGTATTGTCGGGCAGATTGCTCAGCAGAAAGTGCATGCCTTCCACCATCGGCGGATCGTTGCGGCCAACGCCCAGGTACTGGCTACACAGCATGCCGACCGCGGTCATCGAGGGCGTCACCTCGCGGTAAGGCTGGTAGCAGAACAGGCCGAGGCTCGCCCCCTTGGCCACCTGGTGCAGCCACTTCTGAGCATTCTCGATTACTGTTGAGCTGACGGCCAGCCCGGCCAATTGGGCGCTCTTCAGGGCCATCATCTGCCAGCCGAACACCGAGGTGTCGCCCAAAGGGTCCTGCGGCTCATAGCGCCAGCCGCCGGTAGACTCGTTCTGCGCACGCTCGATGAATTGCACCCCCCTGGCCGCCGCCGCTCCAACCATTGGGTCCTTAGTCATGCCGTAGGCCTCGCAGAGGCAAAGGGTGGCGATGCCATGGGCGTACATGGGCTGGAAACACTTGGCCGACAGGTCGCCTTCGGGGGTCTGGTGCTTCAGCAGCCAGGCGATCCCCTTGGAGATGCACGCCTGGTAGGGCCCTTTCGATTTGTGGGTCTGGCCAGCGGCCAAGAAGGGCAGCAAGGCCAGGCCGGTGGCCCCGGCATCCGACTTCACCATGCCCGGACCGGAACAGGGGATGCCCTTGCACTGCCGGCGAACGTCGAGGCTCCAGTTGCCGCGGGGGCTCTGGTGACGATAGAGCCAGTTCAAGGCGGCCGCCACCGCCCGTTCCGAGGCCTTGGTCCCGCCGCCCGAGCCCAACATCGCCTCGCGGTGTCCCTTGCCGCGCTGTCCGAAGCCGGTTCCCGCCCCCCCAAAGCCGGCGTTGTTTCCGGTTCCTTTGCCCACGCCCACGCCGCCCCTGCCGGCCGGACCGGGCAGATCCTTGAGACTCGGCCCGCCAAGCCCGCCCATCAGCGGGGCCTCCCGATCCGCCACCGTTCCCCCGCCGGCGTCTTCGAACTCTGGCGAGTCGTCGAAGTATTTGGCGGTCTGGCCGCCGATGGGCAGCGGCTTGGTCTGCATCAAGGTCTCGGTGTTCAACTCCGTCGGGTCCAGCGGTGCGTTACCCACCTCGAAACGGTCGATCTCCGGCACGGGCGCCGCCGGGGGCGTCACCGGGGCGTCGAACTTGGGCGATTGATCTTCCGGCAAAATCGCCATCCGCGGCAGCGAAAAGGTGATCATCGCCAGGCTGAACAGCAAAAAGGCGTGGGCGAAGGCGCTGCTCATATACCAGCAACCGTCGTCGAAGAACCACTGCTTAAAGCGGTCGACGACCGCCGCTTGCCAACCTAGGTAGCGGCGTTTCAAGGCCCGCAACGAGCGCCGCGACGGAGAGACCGGCGGAGGCAATGCCGAAGCGGCGGGCGCCGCCCCATTCACGGGCCGCCCAGGGTCCTGCTGGCTAACGACCTTCATTCTGCGACCCCAACGCTGTCCCGAGAGCGGCCCGTACCCACGAGCGCAGGCCCGGCCACCGCGGATCGCCCGCGACAACCCTCTATTATAGGTCCCCCTAGACCGGCCAGCAAATTGGCGGGGTGCTGTCGTCAATTCGTCAGCCCCCCCTGTTAATGGGGGCGCGTCGGCTTGGTTCCAAACGTGCATCCCCTTCTTGCTGCTTCTATTCGCCAGCCATGTGTTGGCACCGTTTGCCGACTGGCGTGCTCATCTCACGCCGAACTTCCGCTGCGTTCACGTGGTAGTGGCAGAGAAATCGAGCGGTTGGTCGAGCACGCCCGGCGCGCCTCCATGTCGCATTGGTCGGCCGTGCGCCGGTGGCGAGTGGAGATGTCCAGCGGTTGGAAGTCCTGGCTGTTCGACTAGAAATATGGTCGTAAGGAGGCCAAGAAGAAGGACCGTATTCTTAACGCCAGTCGGCTGCCTGGTGTCCCACAATGCTTAGCGGCCGTCCAAGAACAAGTTGGGGACTGTCCCAATTTTCGTCCGACGAAAATGGGACTGTCCCCTTGGCGAAAGTGGAAGTTATTAACGGACGGCCGCTTACGCCTAAGTCGCGTTGGGGGAAGTGAACCAAAGAGCGCCGGCCTGCGTAATTTCAGACAATGGGCCTCCCGGCCCAGTGACCGAGAGGCAAGCAAAGACTCACACGGAGGAGGGATGAGGCCATGCTGGTTCTCAATCGCAAACGGGGTGAGGCGTTGATGATCGGAGAAAATGTGGAAGTCACTGTGCTGCAGGTCCACGGCGACCGGGTCAAGCTTGGTTTCCGCGGCCCGATCGACGTGTCGATCCATCGCGCAGAGGTCTACCGGAGAATCAGCCGGGCGCACGAAGTCCAGGCCGCCAACCGCTGAACAGTGGCAACCATCTATCTTCCCCGCCGCGCCGCGAACCATTCCACCTGTCGTCGAGGGCAAAAGGCCAGGCCGTGTCGGCGGCAGTAGGGCTCGAGCCACTGGGCCTTTTCCGCCAACCCCTGGGTGTCGACGCCTTGCGGCATGAGCAGCACCCGCCCCCGCTCGATCTCGGGAAGGCCGGCCAAATAGGTTTCCACCTCGGCGCAGTCTGCCGGGCAGTCGATTACAAACTTCAGTTGATAATCATATTCGGCCAGCAGGCGGCGCATCACCTCGGGATGCTGCCGGTTCAAGGCGTGCCGCCGCGTCCAGCGCGGCTCCAACTCGGCCGGAGGCGTCGAGTTCGAGAGCTTGGGGCTGATCGACATCAAGTCGCAGGTCACGGGAAGATAGAGTGTGCCCGAGGTCTCCACCGTGATGTGCCATCCTTGTTCATGCAGCCGGGCAGTCAAAGGAATCAGCTCGGCGAAGAGCATCGGCTCCCCGCCGGTCAACACGGCGTGACGCGCGCCCGCCACTGGCGCCGAGTCTTCCTGGCGACCATGCGGACCCTGGGGCGCGAGAAATTCCGGCGGCGGCTGCCGGCGGAGTTCCTCGACGCGGTCGAGAATCTCGTTCACCGACAGATCGTCGCCCTCGGGAGTCCAAGAGGCGTAAGGCGTATCGCAGAATCGGCACCGCAGGTTGCAGCCGCTGCTGCGCACGAAAATGCTTTCCACCCCGGTCAGACGACCTTCCCCTTGAATCGAACGAAAAATCTCGGCGACGCGCATGGGGGGGCGAGAGGTCAGGGATTAGGGATTAGGGATTAGATTTCAAGGGCGAGGTCTTTGCGCGGGTCTATTGTTCATTTTGCATTTTGCACTTTGCATTTTTCATTTTACATTCTTTAACGCGCCACAGTCTTGCCTTTACCCCTGGTACGGCAACGGATCGGCCAGCCCTGCCTCGGCAAAGCCTTTGCGGCGCAACAGACAGGCATCGCAGCGGCCGCAGCTAAGGCCGGCCGGGTCGGGATCGTAGCAGGTGTGGGTCAAGCCGTAGTCGACGCCCAACTCCACACCGCGACGGATGATCTCGGCCTTGGTCCACTGGATGAGCGGAGTATGGATGTGGAACTTCAAGCGGCCCTCCACGCCCGCCTTGGTGGCCAGGTTTGCCAAGGCGGAGAAGGCGGCGATGAACTCCGGGCGGCAATCGGGGTAGCCGCTGTAGTCAATGGCATTGACGCCGAGAAAGATATCGGCGGCCCCGACCACCTCCGCGTAGGCCAATGCCAGCGAAAGCAATACCGTGTTGCGCGCCGGCACGTAGGTGATGGGGATTCCGTGCGCCATTTGATCGCCACTGCGGTCCTTGGGGACCTCGATCGGGCTGGTCAGGGCGCTGCCGCCGAGTTGACCCAGGGCAACCGCCAGCACCACGTGCTCTTTTGCCGCCAGCGCCAGGGCAACCCGCCGGGCAGCCGCCAGCTCGAAGCGGTGCCGCTGGCCGTAGTCCACCGAAAGCGCATAGAGGCCAAAACCCTGCTTCGCGGCGATGGCGGCGGTGGTGGCGGAGTCGAGTCCCCCGGATAGGAGGATCACGGCCGGTCGGCCATTTTCGACGGTTGCGGTAGACACTGCTATTGCCGACCCTTGCGGGTCGCCCCTCTTCTCGTAAACCCTTAATAATGCCACAATGATTGGTGGTAGAGAAGGGGCGATACGGCTGGGTGCGAGATGCTCGAAACCTTCGACAATCAATATCCCGACCGCCGGTACTCCATCGAGATCGTCTGTCCGGAGTTCACTTCGGTGTGCCCGAAGACCGGCCAACCCGACTTCGGCACCTTGACGATCACCTATGTACCGGCCGGCAAGTGCGTTGAGTTGAAGAGCTTGAAGTTGTATTTGCAACAGTACCGCAACCTGGGCATTTACTACGAGCATGCGACCAACCGGATCCTCGATGATCTGGTGGCGGCCCTCGAGCCGCGTCAGATGAGCCTCCGGGCGGCCTTTTCCGCCCGCGGCGGCATCACCACCACGGTGACGGCCAGTTATGAAACAAGCCCCAAGACCTAAGCCCCAAGACCTTGCCTCCAGCCCCAGCAGCCACCATGCCCGATCGACCCAGCATCACGCTTACTGGATTCGCCGACGAAGCCGCCCCGCAAAAGACGGCGGTCGAACAATTTGCCGCCTTCGCCGCCCTGGGGTTGCAGTATTACAGTCTACGTTTCGTCGACGTGGGCTCGGGCGTGAAGAATGTGATGAACCTGACGCTGGCGGAAATCCAGCGGGTTCGCCGTTTGCAGGACCAGTTCGGGCTGAATGTCTCGTCCATCGGTTCGCCGGTCGGCAAAGTCAAGCTGGCGGATGTGGACGACGGCACCAAGAACCGTTATGTCCCCTTCAAGAAATATCTGGCCGGCGAGGTCAAGAAAGCCTGTGAGTTAGCGCATGCCTTCGAGGCCAAGCTGATCCGCGGCTTTTCGTTCTACCCTCCCAAGGGGAGCGATGCCCACGATTACCTGCCGCAAGCAGTCGATCAGTTGGGGCAGATCGCCGAAGCCTGCCACCGCGCCGACCTGACCTACGGACTCGAGGTCGAGGCCAATCTGGTGGGGGCCAACGGCGAGGTGCTGGCGGAAATCTACCGTCAGGTGAATCACCCCGGCATGGTGCTGGTGTTCGACGCGGCCAACCTTCTCGTGCAAGGCTACTCCTCGGCCGAAGTCTATCAGCAATACCTGGCGATGAAACCGGGGTTGGGCTGGCTGCACGTCAAGGACTACCGGGCGGCGCCGCGGGCCGACAAGGGCGGACACGTGGACGAGGAGGCCTTGGCCCAGTTTGTGCCGGCGGACGTGGGCGACGGGGCCCATGAGGCGATCTTGCGGGATTTCGCCCGCATCCTGCCCGCCGTGGAACGCAAACTCCGCCGCCGCGGCATTCCGGGCGTGTTTTTGGACCTCGAACCGCATCTGAAAGGCGGCGGCCAGTTCGGCGGTTTCAGCGGCCCGGACGGCGTGGGGGTCGCCCTGCGCAGCCTGTGCCGCCTGCTGGATTACGTGGGCATCGGTTACCACCTGCGAGATTTTGCCGATATCGAGGCCGCTCGCGGCTTCTGACGGGCGTTGCGCGTCCGTGCTGCTGTTCCTTATCGCCTTACTGGTGATTGCCGACAGAGGAGCGCGACTCGGACGCCACGTCGCCCAGACTTGCTTCAGGGGCCATGAGCCTAGTATACTCGGGGGTGATGGAACAACGGATCGCAGAGCAGCAATTCCATGAGCTCCAGGTGGAAGTCCGCCGCGCCACATCTCTGCGTCGTCGCCGCGCTGTCGGTCGCTACGGGCGCGTTCTTCGGCGCCACCCGCATACTGGCGGTCCGTGCTTGGGATCGTGGCGGATTCCTCTTGAGCAATAGCAGCCCGTCCATGGCCTACACGATAGTGGCCAATGTCATGGACTATGTGACCAACTCGACGGAGCCGGAGGACGTCATCGCAATCGGCGATAGCACCGGTTCATACGGCTTCGTGCCCGAGGTCTTCACCCAACGTACGGGACTGCGCAGCCATAATCTTTGCCTGATTGGACCGATGGGCGTTTCCGCCTATCGCGTGTGCTTGGAGCGGTATCTGGACCACCACCCGAAGCCGAAGACCATCCTGCTGTGTGTCTCGCCGACGGCGGGCGGCCTTTCCGTTCCGCACGATGGTGCTTACGCGTCACTTCGGGATCAGTTCTTCTCGTGCTTCGAGCCGGGCCACCCTTCAGACTGGCGACGTGAGGCGATGTGTGCGGTTCGAGCGTTGCTGCCGACTTGGGGGCCTTACAGGGGTGGAGGAAGCCGATCCCCCGCGGCGATCGTTGGCGTTCGGGCGGCGATTCCAAGGCTGGCAGACAAACGCGGAGAAGCTCCTCAGCAGATGCCGGACGAGTCCCGCGAGGTTCGTGCCCGGCAGACCGATCGGTCGCAGTCACCGCCATCGCAGTCAGCGTCGAGCGTCCCCCGCCGGCCGCTGTTGACCCTCGATACCCAGACGCGCCACGAACTGAGACGATTGATGTGCGCTGCCCAAGGGATTCCCGTGGCGGTTGTTTTTACACCTGTCGCGTCGCCGGTCGAGAATCTCCGCCAGTTGCGGGCGGATCTTTCGAAGATGGGCCTGGTCACGACGTTCGCTGGGGAACATGTGTACGAACCGGCGATGTTCTTGGATATTTTCCAGCATCTGAATTTCAGGGGGGCGGCGCGTTTCACGGAGTCTCTGGCCGATTCGTTCGGAGCTGGCCTGGATCCGCGAGGGCTGCAGGTGGCTCGCACCAAAGGGAACCTAGCGGCTCTTCGCCAATCACCAGAATGAACCGAGTGAAGCCCGAGGCCCGCCTTGCAAAGCGTGCCCAGCAGCCGCGCGGCGTGCGGCGGGGTGCGAGGGACCCGCAGTCCGGCGGAGTTGGCGGGAAGTTGGGCTTTTTGCGCCGCCCGACGCTTCCGGCCGCGGTGCTTCTTGTCCTAGCCACCGTCGCCGCCTACAGCAACACCTTCGAGAATCCCTTCATCTTCGACGACCACAGCGCGATCTTGGCAAACCGCACCATTCGCAGCCTGTGGCCGATCTGGCAAACCCTTGCGCCGCCTCAAGGCGCCAAAGGTGTGACCGTCTCCGGGCGGCCGCTCTTGAATCTTTCCTTCGCGTTAAACTATGCCATCAGCGGCGTTCAGGTCTGGAGCTACCATCTCACCAATCTCGCCATCCATGTATTTGCCGCGCTACTGCTGTTCGGCATCCTGCGGCGCACTTTTCTGTTGCCGAGGTGGCCCGAGGGCTGGGCCGCCGCCGCCACTCGGCTCGCGCTGACCGGGGCGCTGCTCTGGGCGGTGCATCCGCTGCAAACCGAATCGGTCACGTACATCGTGCAGCGGGCCGAATCGTTGGTCGGCCTGTTCTACCTGCTCACGCTCTACTCGGTCATTCGCGGGGCCACTTCGGACAGCCCCGGCCCCTGGAATTGCGCCGCCGTCATGGCCTGTCTCTTGGGCACGTTCAGCAAGGAAGTCATGGTCACGGCGCCGGTGGTCGTCTTGCTCTACGATCGGACCTTCTTGAGCGGCTCGTTTCGCCACGCGCTGGCGGTGCGGCGCCGTCTGTATCTCGGGCTGGCGGCAACCTGGTCAGCGGCGGTGATCGTGATGTTCTTGAGCGGCTTTTATGAGAACACGCCAACCCTTATGGCAAAGGATTTCACCCGTTGGTCTTACCTCATGACCCAGCCGGGGGTGCTGCTGCGCTACTTGCGGCTGGCATTCTGCCCAACCGGACTTTGCTTCGATTACGCCTGGCCGCCGGCGCGGACGCTCGGCGAGATCGTGCCCGCCGGGCTGCTGATGGCAGGCCTCTTGGGGCTGACGGGTTGGATGCTGTTGAAACGCGAGCCCGGCGGGTTTCTCAGCGCCAGCTTCTTCCTGATCCTCGCCCCAACATCCACTATTTTTGTGCTCGACGCGGCCTGCGAGCGCCGCATGTATCTGCCGTTGGCAGCGGTGGCAGCGGGCGTGGTGGCAGGCGGCTACCGTCTCGGTCGGCGGTGGGTTGATCGCGGCGTGGTCTCGCTGCGGGCGGCGCGGATCACTTGCACGATCCTGGTGGCACTGGCCGTGAGCACCCTGGCCGCTCTCACCTTCCACCGCAATCGAGCTTATCATGACGCCGTATCGATCTGGGAAGATGTGGTCCTCAAGATGCCAGGCAACGCCCGCGCCCATGTTGATTTGGGTACGGCACTGTTTGCCGCGGGAAGGACGGAGGATGCCATTGCCCATTTTCGCCAAGCAATCAAGCTCAGGCCGAACTTCGTGGAGGCCCACAACAACCTCGGATTGGCCTTGGCCACCCGAGGACAGATCGAGGAGGCGATCGTCGAATACCGCCAGGCCCTGGCGCTCGACGCCAGGGACGCGGGGGCGCACATCAATCTCGGCAACGCCTTGGCCAAGCTGAAGCGAGACAACCAGGCGATCGCCGAGTTTCATCGGGCGATCAAGTGCAATCGTGACTATGCGGAAGCCTACGTCGCCCTTGGGGTGGTCTTGGCGAATCGAGGGCAGGAAGTAGAGGCCGTCGCCCAATACCGCCAGGCGCTGAGCCTGGACCCTGAGCACGCGATGGCGCATTACAATCTGGGCAACGCCCTGAGGAAACTGAATCGACTCGACGAGGCCATCGATGAATATCGCGCCGCCTTGCGGATCAATCCGCGGTTGGCGGAAGCTCAATACGGCCTCGCCGCAACCCTTTCGACCCGTGGAAGATCGGCGGACGCCATACTCGAGTACCAGAAAGTTGTGGCTTTGAAGCCTGACTGGGTCGAGGCCCGCGCCGACCTGGCCAATCTGCTGCTGGATACCGGCCGGGTCGAGGAGGCGATCGCCCAGTTCGAGGCGCTGCTGAGGCTCAATCCCAACTATGCCCCGGCCCACTACGGCCTCGGGGCGGCGCTGAGCGATGCCGGCCGGTTCGACGAGGCGGTCGCCCACTATCGCACCGCCGTGGCTCTCAAGCCGGATTACGCCGATGCCTACTACAACCTGGCCGCCGCGCTGGCTGCGGCCGGCCACTTTCCGGAGGCGATCCGCGATTACCGCCAGGTGCTGCGGCTCCAGCCCCAGTCGGCCGATGCCTGCAACAATCTGGCCCGGCTGCTGGCCGCCTGCCCGCTGGCCTCGGTCCGCAACGGCCCCGAGGCGGTGGCCCTGGCCAGTCGGGCGGTGCAACTCTCCGGCGGCCGGGAGCCGATGTTCCTGGACACGCTGGCAGCCGCTTATGCCGAAGCCGGCCGGTTTTCCCAGGCCCTGCGAATCGCGCGACAGGCGGCCGACCTGGCCGCCGGCCAGGACAAGGCCGCCGTTACCGAGTCGATTCGCGCCAAGATCCCGCTCTACCAGGCCGGCACTCCCTACCGGGGAAAATAGCGGAGGTGGTATACTGTTGACTCTCTGAGGATGCCAGGCAGTAAAGAGCGAAAGTGGACCCCTAGCCCGTGCAGAAATCGCGGAAGCGGACCAAGGCTATTGCCCGGCGGCCGGCCGGTCAGCCCAGCCTGGAGTGGTTGACGGTATGGGTGGGCCGCTGGGCCACCCCGTTGGCGGCTATTCTAATTGTTCTGGCCACCACTGCCGCCTATAGCAACACCTTCCGGAATCCGTTCATTTTTGACGACGAAGGGGCGATCTTACAGAATCTCACGATTCGCCGTCTGTGGCCGATCTGGCCGGTTCTCTTGCCGCCGGCGAATGGCGAGGCCGTGCAACGGCGGCCGGTCGTCAACGTTTCGCTGGCCGTCAACTATGCCATCAGCGGCTACCAGGTGTGGAGTTACCACGCGTTGAATCTGCTTGCGCATGTCTTGGCGGCGCTGCTACTTTTCGGCGTGGTGCGGCGGACCGTCATGTTACCGCATCGGGATGGTCCCCTGGCGGCTACGCCGCTGGCGCTCGCCGTAGCCCTGCTCTGGGCGGTCCATCCTCTTCTGACCGAGGCAGTGACTTATGTCGTGCAGCGGACCGAGGTCCTAGCCGGGCTGTTTTATTTGTTGACCCTGTATTGCGTCATCCGCGGGGCGGTCTCTGCCCGTGGCTGGACATGGTATGCCGCCGCGGTGGCGGCCTGCGGGTTGGCCATGGGGAGCAAGGAGGTGGCCATCTCCGCCCCGCTAGTGACGCTCTTGTATGACCGCGTATTCTTGAGCCCTTCCTGGCGCCAGGTGTTTCGCCGGCGCTGGGGATTGTACCTTGGCCTGGCGGCCACCTGGGCCGTGATCCTGATCATGCTGCCGCGCGGTAACGAAGGCTCGGCGGTGTTCACGGTTCCTGAGAACGCTAGGGTGGTGCACATGCTTGGCGAGGGCTGCGAGCACTACGGCCCCTTGGACTACGCCTTGACCCAGTTCGGGCTGATTGCCCATTATTTGCGGCTATGCTTCTGGCCGCATCCGCTCGTGATAGATTACGGCCTCTATACGCCGCTGGGTGTCTGGCAGATTGTTCCCTACGCGCTCTTGATCGGTGGGCTTGGAGCGGCGACGCTGGTGGCATTTCGCGATCAGCCTTGGCTGGGATTCTTGGGGGTGTGGTTCTTTGCCATCCTGGCGCCGAGTTCCAGCGTGGTGCCGCTGTTCCAGCAAATCGCCGCCGAGAAGCGGATGTATTTGCCGCTAGCGGCGGTGGTCACGGCGGTGGTGGCCGGCGGATATCTCGGCGGACGGCGGCTCGTGGCTGGCGGGGCGATTTCGCGGCGAGCGGCCCGCGCCACCGCCCTCTGCGTGGTCGCGCTGGCCAGCACAACTCTGGCAGTAGTGACCTTCCATCGCAATATCGCTTACTGCTCGGCCGTTTCCATCTGGGGGGACGTGGTCGCCAAGATGCCGAACAATGCCCGGGCCCACAACAATCTTGGCAACGCCTTGGCTAGACTTGACCGGACTGACGCGGCCCTGGCCGAATATCGCACGGGGCTGCGGCTTAATGATAATCTGGCGGAAACCCACTATTGCTACGCCACCACGTTGGTCAAATGCGGAAGGCCCGGCGAGGCGATCCAAGAGTATCGTCGGGCGGTCGAGTTGCAGCCCGGCTGGGCCGAGGCCCATTATAACCTGGCAGCCACTCTGGCCGGCCAGAGGCAATGCGACGCAGCCATCCGGGAGTATGAGAAGCTACTGGAACTGAAACCGGAGTATGTTAAGGCCCGCAGCAATCTGGCCGATCTGCTGCTCGACGCGGGCCGGGCGAGCGATGCCGTGGCTCAGTTCCAACAAGTGCTGAAGCTCAGGCCGGACCTCGCCGAAGCCCACTATGGCCTCGGGGCGGCACTGGCCGACGCCGGTCGGTTCAACGAGGCCATTGCCAGTTATCGGGCCGCGGTGAGCCTCAAGCCGGATTACGCCGATGCCTTCTACAACCTGGCCGCCGCGCTGGCTGCGGCGGGCCAATTTCCGGAGGCGATCCGCGATTACCGCCAGGTGCTGCGGCTCCAGCCCCAGTCGGCCGATGCCTGCAACAACCTGGCCCGGCTGCTGGCCGCCTGCCCGCTGGCCTCGGTCCGCAACGGCCCCGAGGCGGTGGCCCTGGCCAGCCGGGCGGTGCATCTCTCCGGCGGCCGGGAACCGATGTTCCTGGATACGCTGGCGGCCGCCTGCGCCGAGGCGGGCCGCTTTCCCGAGGCCCTGCGGATGGCGCGACAGGCGGCCGACCTGGCCGCCGGCCAGAACAAGGCCGCCGTTGCCGAGTCGATTCGCGCCAAGATCCCGCTCTACCAGGCCGGCACTCCCTATCGGGGAAAATAGCCGGGGTGGTATACTGGGAGCCTTCCGACCGCATCCGGCGGCAAACAACACCATTGGCACAAGCTATCATGGCAGACAAGTGCGACATCGGATTGATTGGCCTGGCGGTCATGGGCGAGAACCTGGCCTTGAACATCGAGAGCCGCGGCTTCCGCATCGCGGTCTACAACCGCACGGTGAGTAAGGTCGATGACCTGCTGGCCGGGCGTGCCAAGGGCAAAAGGTTCGTCGGCTGCCACTCGCTGGAGGAATTGGTCGGCAGCCTCGCCTCGCCCCGCAAGGTGATGCTGATGGTCAAGGCCGGCGCGGCGGTTGACGAGTTCCTCGACAAGCTTATTCCGCTGCTCTCGGCCGGCGACGTGATCATCGACGGCGGCAACACCCACTTCAGTGAGACCGAACGACGCACCAACTACGTCGAATCGAAGGGATTGCTGTACATCGGCACGGGCGTTTCAGGCGGCGAGGAAGGGGCCCTCCGCGGCCCAAGCATGATGCCCGGCGGCAGCCAAGAAGCCTGGCCGTTGGTCAGGCCCATCTTTCAGGCGATCGCCGCCAAAGTCGGCCCCAAGCAGGAGACTGCCTGCTGCGAATGGGTCGGTCCGCGGGGGGCGGGACACTATGTCAAGATGGTCCACAACGGCATCGAGTACGGCGACATGCAGTTGATCTGCGAGGCCTACTGGGTGCTGAAAAACACCTTGCAGTTGACCAACGACGAGTTGTACGACGTTTTCCAGCAGTGGTATCAAGGCGAGTTGAACAGCTACCTGATCGAGATCACCCGCGACATCTTCAGCGTGAAGGACGACCAGACCGGCGGATCTCTGGTGGACCTGATCCTCGACACGGCCGGGGCCAAGGGGACGGGCAAGTGGATGAGCCAACTGGCCCTCGATTTGGGCGTTCCCAGCACGCTGGTGACCGAGGCGGTCTACGCCCGCTGCCTGTCGGCGATGAAGGAGGCCCGCGTCCGGGCAAGCCGGGTTTTGAAGGGGCCCGCGGGCAAATTCCAGGGCAATCGCGCCGAGTTCATCGAACAAGTTCGCCAGGCGCTGTATGCCTCGAAGATCTGCAGCTACGCGCAAGGCTACGTGCAGATGCAGGCGGCCGCCGCCGAGCACCGCTGGCCCTTGAAGTTCGGCGAGATCGCCCTGTTGTGGCGGGGCGGCTGCATCATTCGCGCCGTTTTCTTGGAACGGATCAAGGAGGCCTTCGACGCCGATCCGAAGCTGGAGAACCTATTGCTGGCGCCCTACTTCCAGCAGGCGGTCGCCAGGGCGCAAGACGCTTGGCGAAACGTGGTCATGACCGCCGTGCGGTTGGGCATTCCCGTGCCCGCGTTCTCCGCCGCCTTGGCCTACTACGACGGCTATCGCTCCGAGCGCCTGCCCGCCAACCTGTTGCAGGCCCAGCGAGATTACTTCGGCGCCCACACCTACAACCGCGTTGACAAGCCGGGCGTCTTCCACAGCGATTGGCTGCGGCTGCGGCGAACGCCGGCTGATCGGTCCCCTCTCCCTTCGGGAGAGGGCTAGGGTGAGGGCTCGTCGTTCGATTGCATAATCCTGCTGACAGCGGCCGTCCAATAAACATGCCAACCTCTCTCCAGCGCACAGGACTTCATCGTGTCGAACTATCTTGAAGATCTCTTCGGCCTGACCGGCCAGACCGCGGTTGTCATTGGCGGGGCCGGTGTATTGGGTGGAGCTCTATGCGCCGGGCTGGCGCAAGCCGGGGCCCACGTGATCGTGGCCGATCTGACCGACGCCGGCTGCCAGGCCCGCGTCGGAGCCCTGAAGAAGCTCGGCGGCAGCGCAAGCTACTGCCTGGTGAACGTGACCTCCCGCGAATCGATCGAGGATTTGCGGTCGGCGTGCCTGAAAGAGCGCGGCCGGGTGCACATCCTGGTCAACTCGGCGGGCGTCAACGCCGGCAGCGCCTTCCTCGACGCCACCGACGCCGATTGGGACCGGATCCTGACCATCAACCTCCGGGCCGTGTTTCAGGCCTGCCAGGTCTTTGGGCGGCACATGGTCGAGGCCGGCGGCGGCTCGATCGTCAACATCGGCAGCGTCAATTCGCACCTCCCCTTGTCGCGGGTGTTCGCCTATGCGGCCTCGAAAGCCGGCGTGCTCAACCTCACCCGCAACATCGCCCACGACTTCGGCCAGAAAGGCGTGCGGGCCAACGTGATTTGCCCGGGCTTCTTCCCGGCCGAACAGAATCGCAAGCTGTTGGACCAGAAGCGGATCGACAACATCATGGGTCACACTCCCATGCAACGCTTCGGCGAACCTGAGGAGCTCATCGGGGCCCTGCTGTTTCTGGTCTCGCCCAAGGCGGGCAGTTTCGTCACCGGCGCGGCCATCAACGTCGACGGCGGCTTCACTGCGGCCTGGTTCTAGCAAGTCCCCCTCTCCCTCGGGGAGAGGGTTAGGGTGAGGGGAAAGAGAGACAAGGCGGAGTTCGGAAGGCGGAAGGCCAGAATGCGTCCCCTCTTTCCCTCCGGGAGAGGGCCGGGGTGAGGGCAGTCGGCTTCCGTGAGGGAGCTTCGTCGGCGCCGGCTGGCAACATTGAGTGGATTTGCGGAATCAGTGTTCCTCCGCTGTTCCGTCCACTGCCGGGGTCTCCTTGGCCTTGGCGAAATCGGCCGCCGCTTTCTGTTTGGCTCCCAACCGTTGATAGGCTTGCGCGCGGAGCTGATAGGCCTCGGACTGGCTGGGATCCAGGCGAATGGATTCGCTGAGCGCCGCCACAGCTTGGTCCGGCTTGCCCAGACGGAGCAGACAACGCCCGATCCAAAGCTGCACGTCGGCCGTCTCGGCTTCATAGCCCCGCTCACCGCGCATCTGCCGCAGCAGACTCAAGGCCTTGGCCAGCCGGCCCTGGCCCCAGCGGTAGCGGACAGTGGCCCAGTCGTGTTGCCGGGCGTAAGGGCGCCACGGATAGGCCGAGCGGTCGGTGAACTGCTGCAAGACGCGATTGGGATCGGGCCACCAGTCGGCAAACCATAGCGACGGGTCGCTGCCGAGCTTCTTCTTTTCCACCCAGGGAAGATACAGGTTCACGTAGAAGGCCCGCGTTTGCTGAGCCGCCTGCAACTCGTAACGCAGGATGCCGGCCACGAAGGCCGCCTTGGAGACTCTGCCTCGGGCCGCCTGGTCGTTCAGCCAGACGTAGTGCTTGGCGTAGCCGATGTTGTGTAGCTCGTAGATCGCCCCAGCCCATAGCTCCTCGAACGACCGCTCGGCGCCGCGTTTCGGCCCGTCGGTGTAGAACCGTTCGACCAGGATCGCGCCCGGCTCATCGTTGGTGGGGGCGAGGTGTTCGGCGTCGGAGTGCAGCGGCGGGGTGGGGTCCCAGATGATCGGCGGGCCGATGCCTTCTCCGGCGAAGCGGCGGGCCGCCCAGCGGCGTAGGAAATCGGCGTCGGCCCCATATCGATTCATGGCCGGGCGGTCGTGCAACATCCTGGCCACCTGCTGCCGGCCATGCTGTTGGGCCTGATCGGAAAGCCGAACCGACAGCCACGGCTGGTAGCCGATCCCGGCGTCGTCCGGGTTCATGCGAATGGCGGCGCTAAGGTCCGCGATGCCTTTGGCGATCTCGCCCTTGCAGATCCACGCCGTGCCCCGCAAACCGCGGAACCGCGGCTGACTGGGATCGAGGCGAACCGCCTGGTCAAAGCCGGCCAGGGCGCGGTTGAGATCTCTCTGTTGCAGGGCCTGGATGCCTTGCCGGCAGGCCTGGCCGGCATCGGCCGCCAGCGCCGATGCCGCCATCCCCCCGACGGCCAGCGCCGCCGCAATGACGCCGATCCATCGCACATAGCCCCGCGGGCGATCCATCGTCTACCTCTGCTCCGCGCATCGTATCTTCACCGACTAATTATGGATCACTCCAATCAGATTGCAATGCCAGACGAAAGGTCTTATCATATAGACACTTACAAGGGAATGTGGTCTTGTGGATTCGACCGGTTTTCGTGCGTTGGTCAGCGGCCGGCAGCGGGGTCTCGGACCGGCAGCGTTGCGCGGCGGCCTACGGCTGGCGGAGGTTGCTTATACTGCCGGGGTCTGCTACCGGAACACCCGCTATGACCACGGGGCGGCAACCGTGCACCGCATGGCCGTTCCGGTGGTCAGCGTCGGTAATCTCACGCTCGGCGGCACCGGCAAGACGCCCATGGTGGCATGGCTGGTGCGCTGGTTTGCGGCCCGGGGCGTCCGGGCAGCCGTGCTCAGCCGGGGATATGGCGCCGCCGGCGGCTCACGCAATGACGAGGCCCTGGAACTCGAACAGCGGCTGCCAGGGGCCATCCATCTCCAGAATCCCGACCGCGTGGCTGCGGCCGAAGAGGCCGTATCGAAGCTCCATGCCGAAGTGATCGTGCTCGACGACGGTTTTCAGCACCGTTGCCTCGCCCGCGATCTGGACGTCGTTTTGCTGGACGCGCTGGAGCCGTTTGGCTTCGGCCACGTCTTCCCGCGGGGGATGCTGCGCGAGCCGATTGTCGGACTGCGGCGGGCGGATGTCGTCGTTCTCACCCGCGCCGATCTCGTCGATGCCCAACAGCGCGGGCAAATCTGGAAGATCGTCCACCGCCATGCACCCCAGGCCGCCTGCGCGGAGGCGACCCATGCCCCGCGGCAGCTTATCGCTGTCGACGGTCGACAAGAATCGCTAGCCGCTATCCGCGGTGCGGCGGTAGCTGCCTTCTGCGGGCTGGGCAATCCGGCCGGGTTCCGCCGCACGCTCGAGGCCCTTGGCTGCCGCCCGGTTGCCTTTCGCGAGTTTCCCGACCATCATCGCTACAGCCAAGGCGACATCGAGGCATTGGCCGCCTGGATCCGGACCTTGGACGTGTCGGCCGTTGTCTGCACCCCGAAAGATCTGGTGAAGCTGCCGGTCGGCGAACTGGCTAGCCGGCCGTTGTGGGCGGTCGCCGTGGCCATCGAGTTCCTTTCCGGACAAGACGCGCTCGAAGATCGGTTGCAGCGACTGTATCACTAATCCCGATTTTTGTTTTCTTGGAAAGACCTCCAGCGACCAACGGGAGCGGGCTAACGCCGGCCGAGCGGAAGCTCAGTCTGGTTGGCAGCCCGGCCGCCCTGTGAAGATTGCCATTTTCCTTCCCAACTGGCTCGGCGACCTGGTGATGGCCACGCCCACGCTGCGTGCCCTTCGTCGCCAGTATGGTGCCGATGTCCGGCTGGTCGGCATCCTCCGCCCCTACCTGGCCGACGTGCTCAAAGGCACGAGCTGGCTTAATGAGCAATGGTGCTACGATCCACGGAATGGAAATCGCGATTTGCACACGCTGGCCCTTGCCCGCCGGATGCGGGCCGCCCGGTTCGACATGGCCGTGCTGCTGACCAATTCGCTGCGGACGGCGGTGGTGGCCTGGCTCGGTCGGGCCACCGAGAGGATCGGCTATGTGCGCTACGGTCGCGGGCCGTTGTTGACCGGAAAGCTGTATCCGCGGCGCATGGGCCGGAGGCTGATGCCGATGCCCATGGTGGAAAGCTATCTGGACCTCGCTGGTGCGTTGGGCTGTGGACAAGAATCCCCCCGGCTGGAGTTGGCCACCGTGGAGGCCGACGAACGGTCGGCGGATAGGGTCTTCGAGCGGCTCGGGCTGCGAGGCGACGGACGCGTGGTCGCCTTCAATTCTAGCGGGGCCTATGGGGCGGCCAAACTCTGGCCAGTGGAGTATTTCGGCCAACTGGCCCGGCGGGTCGTCGCCCAACTCGATCACGACGTGCTGGTGATGTGTGGCCCGAAAGAGCGGGAAATCGCCGCGGAAGTGGTTCGGCTGGCGGGCAGTCCGCGAGTGTTTTCGATGGCCGATCAGCCGCTGGACCTCGGCACCGCCAAGGCATGTATTCGCCGCTGCCGGCTGATGGTCTCGACCGACAGCGGCCCGCGGCATGTGGCGGCCGCCTTTGGCTTGCCGGTGGTTACGCTCTTTGGCCCGATGCTGCCGATCTGGAGCGAAAATCCGACGCAGCGGGCGGACAATCTGATGCTCGATCTGGAGTGCATCGGATGCCACCGGCGGATCTGCCCGTTGAAGCATCACCGTTGCATGCGCGACTTGACGGTAGAGATGGTGTTTAAGGCGGTGTTGAAGTTGATGAGGGATGAGGGATGACCAAACCATCTCTCATCTCTCATCCCTCATCCCTCGATATACCGCCAGGGTGGCCTCGACCATCCGATCGGCTGTAAACATGGCTTCAGCCCGGCGGCGGGCGCGATCCAGCATGGCAGCAGATGCTTGGGGAGAGGCCAAGGCCCGCAGAATGGCCTCCGCCAGCGCCGGCGGATCGCACGGCGGGACGGTCCACGCGCAGATCCCGTCTCTTTTGGGGAGAGAGGCAGGGGATTCATGGCTCCCCTCCCCTTCCGAGAGAGGGGCGGGGGGTGAGGGCGACTCGCTGCCGATGAGATCGGGGATGCCGCCAGCCGTGGTCGTCACGATCGTTCGCCCGGCAAGCATGGCGTCGATGATCGTCGAGCAAAGCCCTTCGTGATGCGCCGGATGAACCAAGAGGTCGGCGGCCTGGATCAGGTCGGGGACGTCGTGCCGATAGCCCAGAAAGCGGACGTGGTGTTCCAGGCCCAGCCGGCGGACCTGCTGCTCCAGCGGCTGGCGGAGTTCTCCATCGCCGGCAAAGGCAACCGTCAGCCGAGGATGGCCTTGAATCACCGCCGGCAAGGCGTCCAGCAGGAAGCGATGCCCTTTGCAGTCGGTCAATTTGGCGACCGTCACCAGCAGAATTTCGTCTTCGCTTACTCCCAAGGACCCGCGTCCCAGGAGGCGATCTCCACGACCGACGCGATCGGGATCCACTCCGTCATGTACGACTCGCAACATGGCATCGGGGATGCCGCACTGGCGGCACACCTGGGCCACCGGCCGCGACACGCACGCTACCCGATCGCACAGCCAGCGGTAGAGCCGAGGCGCATGAATCGGAAAACTGGTGCGCCGGGCGGCAACTCGGGCGGCAATCGGCAGCCCCGCCGCCGCCAACCCCACGCCGCTTACCGCATGGGCGTCGTTGTAGTGCAAGACGTCGGGCTGGAGACGCCGCAGGCAGCGACGGATGCGCCACAACTCGGTCGGGCTGCGGCCGTTGCCGCCAAAGGTGAAGGTCTCGAACCCCTCGGCGGCCATGCGATCGGCGAACCGGCCGTCCCGTCGCCCCAGTACCACGCAGCGCCAGCCGCGGCGACGCAGGCCCGACAGCAACAGCCGGGCCTGCTCTTCGCCGCCATGCCACTCCCGCTGCGTCGAAGCCAAAGCCACCGTCAGGCGTGCCTGGGCCGCCCACCCGCGAAGCGTGGATTCCGTGCTTCCGGACATTGGTGCTTTGACCCTGCTCTGAGTCCGATTCGGATTTCGCGCTTGTTAGGTGGATTCTACACGACCGCTAGTCGATCCCCCGTCACCGCCGTACCGTTCCCGGCGCGGTGCGGGCCGAGCGGTGGTCGCGAAGCAGCACTTGCACCTCGTCGCAAGTGGGGGGCAGATCGGCGCGGTCCACCGCCCGAAAGCCGAGTTGTTGCATCCGCTCGGCCAGACTCGCGCACCGCTCCGGGGTGAGTTGTTTGGCCGATCGCAGCAGAACCACCTCGGCTTTGCTCTGTTGAACCATGGCCAGGATGGCGGCCGGGGTGGTTTCCCAGCGAAAAGCCTCGCAGGGGCCGTCGAAGGCGTAGTAGTTGGCCACCGGCGTCAATCCTACCGGGCCGACCAACATCGGCGGCGCGGAGAACTGTCGGCGAACCCAGCGGCCGAGGTCGCCGGCCATAACCCGCGCCTCAGAGTACCGGCGATTGCTGTGCCAGGCATCGGCGATTCCGGCCACCGCCACGCCCAGCAAGACGGTCACTAGCACCGTGCGCTGGACGGGGATTGTCTTCCTCAAGACCCCAAACCAGGCTGCGATCCGCAGCAGCCGCGCCGCCAGCGCCAATAGCCCCAGGGCGGCGAAGGGCGAGGCCATCAGCACGATGGGCAGCGCGTAGCGCGGGCAGATGTCGCGGTCGAACCACAACTGCACCCAAATGCCCAACAGAATCAGCAGCGCGGTGTAGAACGGTGGTTGATGGTCGCGCCTTGCCCATACCCGCCGCCAGCCCCACATGCCGCCGAACATCAACAAGGCAAAGATCGGTGACAGGCCGCGGGTGAGCGTCGGGAAGTAGACCCACACCATCCGCTTGAGGCTCCGCTGTGCCTCCAGGCCGCTGGCATCCTCCTCGGTCGCCGAGTCGCTGGTGAGCAGGGATTGCAGCCACGGCTCGACGCGTTCCAAGGGCTTGAGCCTCGGGGCCGCCCAACCCCCTCGCCCATGCACCCATGCCAGGTTCACTGTCAGCAATAGGCTTGGAAAGACCGCCAAACCCAAGGCGGCACCCCACAGGACCCGCTGCCGCGCCGTGCCCAGGGCCAACCAGCGCCAGAAGGTCCACAGAGCAAAGGGTATCAATAGGAACCAGCCTTCGGTGCGGGTCAGCACGGCTAAGGTGACGGCCGCTCCCCCCGTCACAAAATACCGCACCCGTGCCTCGGTGACGGCCCGCCACAACCAGTAGATGGAAAGGATGAACAGAAACCAGAAGGTTGGGTCGCGCATGACCTCCGGACTCCACTCGATGAACTTCGGGTGGACCGCGTAAAG
The DNA here is from genome assembly GCA_021784975.1 of Planctomycetota bacterium. Classification (GTDB taxonomy): domain Bacteria; phylum Planctomycetota; class Planctomycetia; order Pirellulales; family Thermoguttaceae; genus JAJYGU01. The sequence continues at coordinate 3,738 of JAJYGU010000392.1, read as the reverse complement.
CAGGCAGGCGATGATCGCCAGCCGGTCGTCGAACTGGCGGCGCACCCAACCGTACAACGGGAGCACCACCAGGCATGAAATCACCACGTTCCAGACCACGGCTGCCGACTCCCAGGGCATGCCCAGGCGGTGCAGCAGCACGAGGATCACCGGATAGACGTTCAGCGACATCTCTTGGAAGGCAGCGTGAAGGTTGCCCGCCTCGAGCGCTCGGGCAGCGTTGATGTAGAGCACGCCGTCCGGGCAAATGCTGGCGATTCGCCGCGCCATCCACGCCCGCGGCGCCAGACACAACAGCACCAGCCCTACCAATAACCAAGGCGACGGCTTAAGCGTAAGCCGCTCGGGCTGCCCGAGGGCCAGATGATTCGGGAAATCGGCCGGCGGGGGCTCGCAGGAAATAGGAAACGCCATAGACGGACATCCGTGCCGGATCGAGCGCGTCTTGCCCGAACTGCCGCGCGCCCGTGCTGTGACCCAATCGGGGGAGGCAGTATACTCGCTACCAGCCGGCCCAATCAAGATCAGTCATCGCCTCTTTCCTCCGCATCCTATGCGGTTTCATAAATCATGCCGGCTGAGGCGAACATTGCTATAGGCCGATTTGTCTTCTCGATACGGTCCGGCGAAAAATGGGGACTGTCTCGATTCTTGTGGCTGGAGGCGACAAGAATGGGACGGCCCCGCCTGTGCCATTCGCCGGCCTGGGAACGGTTGCCCGCCGTGGTTATAATCAGCCCCTAAAGTTCTACTCATGAATTCCGACCGGTCCGCCCAGCTTGGCAGGGGGAGCGTTCCCCGCCTGCTCTTACAATTCGCCACGCCGGCCATCGTGGGGACGATGAGCCAGGCGCTGTACACCATCATCGACCGGATCTTCGTGGGCCGGGCTATCGGCGAGGACGGGATCAGCGGGGTAACGGTCTCGTTTCCCTTCGTCCTGGTGGCCCTGGCCTTCAGCATGCTGGTCGGCTTCGGGGCCACGACCCTGATCTCGATTCGCCTCGGCGAACGCAAGAACTCCGAGGCGGAGCGGATTCTCGGCCACGCGGCCGTGCTGCTGGTGGCGGCCTCGCTGCTGATCACCGTCCTCGGGTTGCTGTTTCTGGATAGCGTTCTTCGCTTCTTCGGGGCGAGTGAAGCGGTGCTGCCCTATGCCCGTGATTATCTGCGAGTCCTTGCGCTGGGTTCGATTTTCCAGGTGGTCAGTTTCGGGCTGAACGCCGCCGTTCGGGGCGAAGGCAACCCATGGATCGCCATGTTCTCGATCCTCATCAGCGTGGTGTTGAACGCGGTGCTGGCGCCGATCTTCATTTTCGGGTTTTCCTGGGGGATGGAGGGGGCTGCGCTGGCTACCGTGGCCGGTCAGGCGGTATCGACGGTCTGGGTGGTGGCCCATTTTTTCGGCCGGGCCAGCGTGTTGAAGTTGCGGCTGCGCAATTTCCGGCTGTCGGCCGACCTGTGCCTGGCTATCTTTGCCACCGGCTCGCCCACGTTCCTGATGCAACTGGTGGCCAGCCTGTTGCAGAGTCTGCTGAACCACCAGCTTGGCGTGTACGGCGGCGACCTGGCCATCGCCACCATGGGGATCATCTTCCCGGTGATCATGTTCTTCGCCATGCCCATTTTCGGGCTCAACCAGGGGGCCCAGCCGATCATCGGCTACAACTACGGCGCCCAGCGCTACGACCGCGTCAAGAAGGCATTGGAAATCGCGATCTTGGTGGCCAGCGGGGCCACCGCCTTGGGCTTCGCCGTCGCCATGCTGTTTCCGCTGCAAGTGGTGCGGTTGTTCGGACAGAGCGACCAGGACCTGATCGCCTCGGGAGGGCACGCGATTCGCATCGCTATGGCCATGATGCCCCTGGTCGGCTTTCAGATCGTCAGCTCCAGCTACTTTCAGGCGGTGGGCAAGCCGCGACAGGCAGCCCTCTTGATGCTCTCGCGGCAAGTGTTGATGCTCGTGCCGGCAGTCATCGTGCTGCCGCGCATGTTCGGGCTAGACGGGGTTTGGGCCTCGATTCCCACCGCCGATTTCGCCTCGTCGGCGCTCACCGGGGCCTGTCTGCTCTTCGAGCTGCGGCACCTGAGAGACCGGCATCTCGCCATGGAACAAGCCGTCTAGCGCGGGCCGAACCAAGCCAACCCGACGGTGTCCGCTTTAGCTACCGTGTCTTGGCTCCAGCGGGCGGACGCGGACGTTGCGAAAGGCCACCGGCCCGTGATCGGCCTGGAGCAAGAGCGGCCCGGTTGGGTGCTCCGAATCGCGCCAGATGGCGCCGGTGGGGTGGGCAACCTCGGCGTCGCGGTGAATCAGCTTGCCGTTAAAGACCACCTTCTCAAATCGGGCATTGGCGATCTTCTTGCCGGTCCGGTCGAAGCGGGGGGCGCGAAAAACGATGTCGAAGCTTTGCCATTGGCCGGGGGCTTTGCAGGCGTTGACCAAGGGCGGCGTCCCGTTGTCGATGTGGCGATAGGGATGCGGCTCGGCGCGGGGATAGATGCCCCCGCAATCGGCCCCGCCGGGCTTGGCGACCCGCCAACTGTCGAAGATCTGGATTTCGTAGACCCCCTCCAGCTTCACTCCGGAGTTGGAGTGGTGGGGGATCATGAACTCCAAGCTCACCTCGACATCTCCCCACGATTGCTTAGTGATCAGATTGTTGGTGCGGCCGCCCTTGCCGTTAATCAACACCCCGCGGCCCGGTTCGCCGATCAAGCGGCGATCATTCTGCGGATTGATCTTGGCTCCGCCGGCGAGATACCAAAACCCGGTGGGTTGACGAAATCCGCTCAAGTCGTTGGAGAGTACGATCCAGGGGTCCGAAGCGCCCGATGCCGAAGCGGCCAGCGAACCGGCCAAGCAGATGATGGCCAGGGCCGGAGAGGCCGCGGCCTGGGCGACAGCGCGCAGGCCGCGGTTGGGTTGATGGTCGCGACGCGAGCGGAGTTGATTCATGGTAGTCATGCTCTTGATGCTAACGGCCAACCTGGGGGCTGTCAACGGGCGACTGCGCCACTACGGATGAAGGCGGAAGGCGGAGGACGGAAAGTTGAGAGTTGAGCGCCGAGAGTCAACGCTCCACGTCCAACATTTTGCATTTTGCACTTTTCATTTTTCATTTTGCATTTGTGCTCCGCGCCTCTGCGGTGGATCATCCGTTCTAGGCTGCCCGCTTCACCGGCTGCGATTGCTGGAGTTGAAGCACCATGGTCCGCAACCGGCCGTGGCGTTCGATCAACAGAGAAATTGGCCCCCGCAGAGTCTTCGACCATCGGATGAAGGTGGCCTCGTCGGCGAAATCCCGACCGTCGACTTGATAGATGCGATCGCCGATCCGCAGCCCGGCCGCGGCGGCTGGCGAGTAGGGCACGACATAAGCCAGAATAATGGTCCCCGGCTCGGCATCGTCCAACCGCCAGGTAATTCCCCAACGCAACGGGGCGCCGGAAAGCTGCACCACCAGCTTGAGCGGTCGCCGTTCGCCCTCTCGCTCCACGGTAAGCAGAGCGGGGCTGGCTGCGCTGCTGACGGCCGCCACGAAGTCGTCTTCGTTATGAATCCGCCGCCCGGCAACTTGTCGAATACAATCGCCCACCTGGAGACCCGCACGCTCGGCCGGCGAACCCGGCGTAATCCGCGAAATCCGCACGCGGCCGGCGGCGGTGGCGTCGCTCGCCCAGCCGACCTCGAGACGATCGGGCGGCTGGCCATGCTGGGCCAGGACTTCTCGCCGC
>JAJYGU010000261.1 GCA_021784975.1 Planctomycetota bacterium | reverse complement strand
GATCAGCAAGCGGGTCAAAGGGACGGAAAAGTTCTGGAATGATGGGTCTTCGGGGGAAGCGATCCTTCAACTGCGTGCCGCGGTGATCTCCGACGGGGACCGCCTTCATCGCTGGATCACCAACCGCCCAATTTCTCCGTTCTCGCCAAGATGCCGCCTGCCTGCGGCCGCTAACAGCGCCTAGAAATCAGCGAACGTCTTCTTCCGCCCTAGGCGGTTGCGTTGTAAAGCTAGCGCTACAAGGGATGGTGGTCAGCCTTCCACTGCTTGCACAACCGGTTGTGGATGCTAGCACTACAACGCAACCGTTTAGGGTCGGGCGGCGTGAGGAATCCCTCCATGTCCCCCGAATTCCCGGAGCCCCCGCTACCAGCGATACTCCAAACCACCGGTGCCGCCGTACAGTGATTGGCGATCTCCGAGGATCAAGTCGCAACTGGCAAACGGTTGCAAATGACCGAACAAGAACGCCCTGCGCACCTCACAACCCGCCAGGCACCAGTCAGATGACATAAAAGGCACAGTCGCATATACTGGTCAAGCTGTGTAAAATGCGATGATCCATGATGTGCTTCGAAGAGAGCCAGGGTGGACTCGTATAACCGGAATCAGAATTCGGCCCCGAGGCAAAGCGTCGTATGTCGCTCATCAAACGGCGTCTATGATCGACAAATCGACAAGACGGCTTGTCGCTCACCGATGATCGTCAAAACCGAGACCCGAATTCGCCGTCTCCCCCGCCCCACGCCTCAACGGCCCGCGCCGAGCATCGCGATGCACACCGGCGCCGGCACGGCCAGCACGCTCCCGTTGGCGGAAAGCTTGCCCGTATGGCTGTCGATGCGAAAGACCACGATGTTGTCGCTATCTTGGTTGGCCGCCAGGAGATAGCGGCCAGTGGGATCGAGGATGAAATTGCGGGGCGTCTTTCCCCGCGTAGACTCATAACCCACCAGGCGGAGCTTTCCGGTGGCCTCGTCCACGGCGAAGATGGCGATGCTGTCGTGGCCGCGATTCGAGCCATAGAGGAATCTGCCGGACGGATGGACCTGGATCTCAGCCGTGCTGTTGTCGCCGTGGAACGAAGTGCGCAGGGTCGAAATGGTCTGCAACTCGTGCAAAGTGCCGCGTCCGGCATCGTAGTCCAGGGCGGTGATCGTCGAATTGATCTCGTTGATCACATAGGCGTACCGGCCGTTGGGATGAAAAACGAAATGTCGAGGGCCGGCGCCCGGCGCAGTGGCGAAATAGGCCGGATCGTTGGCGGTCAGTCTTCCGCCGGCCTCAAAACGGTAGATCATGATTTTGTCTAAGCCCAGATCGGTGACAAAGGCAAAACGGTTGGCCGGATCCATGGCAACGCCGTGCGCGTGCGGGCCTGCCTGGCGGCCGGAAACCACGCTCGACCCATGGTGCTTGACCAGGCAAGTCGCCTCGCCCAGCCGGCCATCGGGCAGGATGGGCAGGCAGGTCACCGTCCCGCCGCCGTAACTGGCCGCCAGGACGTACCTGCCGCTGCGATCCACGATCACGTGGCAGCCGACCTTGTTACCCGAAAGCTGCCGGTTCAACAGTTTCAATTTGCCCTGTTTTGGGTCGATGGCATACGCGCTCAGCGTCCCGGCGTCCTTGCCCGCGGGCTGCTCCAACTCGCTGATCGCGTAGAGGAGCGGGCGACTGGGATGAATGGCCAGGAAGGAGGGATTGGCCACCTTGGCTGCCAGTGTCACCGGCCGCAGTGCTCCGCGCGCCGGATCGAAGCGAGTCAGATAGACGCCCTGGCTGGCGCCGTTGGTGTAGGTGCCGATGTAAGTCAGCAATCCATCGGCTCGTGGCTTTGCAGGCGGTTGGGCTGCGCCCGCCGTGCTGCGGCGAGCTATCGCCGCTCCCACCGCGTCCATCGGTTGGTCGATGGTAAGCTTGTTGCCCAAGACGGCCGCCAGGTTGGGCAAATCATAATGCAAGAGCGCGCCGTGCACCACGTGGGTGACCAGGTCTCGGTTGAGCCGGTGGTGGATGACGCTGGACCAAGAGCCGAGCGTGCGGGAGAGTTTGACGCGCTGAAACAGTTGTGGCTCCAAAACGGCCGCGTGCAGCGCGGGGATGCCGACGTTGCCCACCGCCACCAGTCGCACGGGGACTGTTCCAATTTTCGCGGCAGGAAGCCGCGAAAATGGGACTGTCCCCTTTGGCCGTGCGCCCTGGGAAGGGCCCCCCCCGGCAAATCTCTCCGTCAGGTAGCGGGCGGCCATCAGCACGTCTTCGGCCTGCATGCCGACGTACGAGCGGCCTAGCAGGTAGGCGACATAGGCGTCCTGGAATTCCGCCGAGTAGCCGCCGTTGCCCAACTTGGCCTGCGTCTGGCCGGTGCCCCGCAGGTCGACGGCCAAGACCGTATTGCCGGCCAGGACCAGCCGCTCGATCGGGCCGCCGCTGCCGGCATCGGCCGCCTTGCCCTTCTGGTGAACGTAAAGCACAATACCGCCGGGCTTCGCTTTCTCGGGCCGAAACAGCAGCGCCGGCAGGACGATGCCTGCCTCCGGCCTGATCAGCAGCTTCTCGATGCGATATCCCGTTCGGGCGACCGTTTCCAGCGATTCCACCTGCGGTTTGGGCAAGTCGCTCAATTTTCGGATACCAGCCAACTGCCGCACCTTCTCAAGCAGCGTCGCTTGCTGGCCGCCGCTCCAAGCCGCCTGGCGCTTCTTGGCCAACTCGTTCTCGTAATCCTCATTGAGATCGTACACCGATCGGGCCCCCGGCAGCCGCATGACTTCGCCGTCGGGAGTGCATTGATATTCCTGCTGGTTCAGCAGCGTGATCGGCGGCTCCACAATGGGCGTATCCTTGCCGGCAAGCCACCGCGACATCCAGCGGGCGGCCCCCTCGCGTTGCAACGTGTTGTAGTTGTGTCCGGCGTCGTTTTCCAAGATCGCCACCCGCTCGGCAAAACCCATCCGGGTGTAAAGCCGCTTGGCGTAACGAAAGCTGTCCCAACTGCCGCGAATGTCGAAGAAGTCCTTGGTGGCGGTGCAGAGCAGGACGGGCGATGGGGCACGCATCATGATCAGATCGGCGTGATCGATGCCGGCGGCCAATTGGCCGAACAGGTGCTGCTCGGAGTCCTGCGGCCCGATGGTGGCCAGCAGCCTCGACAGGCTGGTGATGTAGCAACTCGGGGCGGCGGCCCGGATCCGGTCGTCCAGGGCCATCAGGTAACTGGTTTGCGTGCCGCCGCCGCTATTGCCGGTGCAGCCGATCCGCTGCCGATCGACCTCCGGCCGGGACTGCAAGTAATCGATCGCCCGCATGCCGTCCCAAATCTCGAAGCGGGCCGTGTTGCGGCCGAGCAAGATGCAGCCGATGCCCAGATTGATGTGGGCCGCCACGCCCCACAACTTCGACAAATCGCCGTCGAGACACTGCTTCCGCTCGCCTTGGTCGATTGGATCGAAGACCAGGGCGGCCATGCCATTCAGCGCCAGCAGAGCGCCCATGCCCTGATAAGGCTCGTATCCTTTGGCATTTTCGGCATGGCCGCAGGGAATCACCACGCCGGGATAAGGCGGCTTGAATTTCGCCGCTTCCGGCAGGAACAGCAGCGCGGTGACGTAGTGGCTTGGCTGACTCTGGAAGATGATCTTCTCGACGTGATAGCCGGAACGAGCGACCCGGCCGGTGACTTGGGCCTTTAGCGGGGTTCGCTCAGGCAGGCCGCCCAGGGCTGCCAAGAACTCCTCGCGGGCTTTTTTCTGGTAGGCGGCGATTTGTTCGGGCGTCTTGCGCTCTTCGTACTGCTCGTGCCATTGGGCGAAGGCCTGCTGCGCCTGCCGCAGCAGATAGCGGTGCATCATGCCGTCCGGCGCACCCGGGCCCATTTTGGCGGCCGGCACATCCAGATCAGACCCCAGCCCGGCCGCGGCGCCCGAGAGAAACACAAGGACGGAAACTAACGCGTTGATGGCAGATCGCATGGCAAGAGGTCTCCAGAGAGGTGATGGGCAGTGGCCGCAGGGGGGATTGAGTTCGGCGCGGCGGGCCGGTCAGTGACACGGGGGCTACTGCCACACGGCCATTGTAATGTGCCGTCTTCGGGATCACAAAGGGTTGTATGTCATTGCCCGCGATTGTCGTACGCAAGCTTGCGCGCGTGAAAAGGCATGGCCCTACGAGCGTGGCCACGGCACCTGCACCTGCCACGGCGCCCCGCTCAGTCTCGCAGACGAACTGTTGGCGCGGGTTGGTAATCGATCACCGCCGGGTGGCCGTTGCGGGCGATCGACAGCCGGGCCGCCTCAATGACCAGTTCATTGATGAAGCTGTTGGCGGGCGTCGCCAGCAGCCCGCGGCGGTCGATCTCCTCGATCACCTGTTGGCGGCGTGCCAGGCCGTCTTGCGGGGAAAGGCCGTCCGCGGTCTTGTTGACGTGGAGGGCGGCTTCCACAATGCCCTCGATCGAATCGTAGCCGTAGCCGATCGGCCTGAGGCCGCCGCCCTGCCAGGGCACCAGCCGCATGTAGTCGGGGCTGACGAAGCGAAACGCGGCCCCGGCGAGGTGGTCGATGTAGCCGTGGCTCACCCCACGGAATTGGTCATCATGGCGGATGATCGAGCCCACGTCGTCGCCCTCGCAGAACATGCATAGGGCCTGGTCGTTCATGCCGGGAGCTTCATCCGGATACCCCAGGCCGTTGACGACGCTCAGCACCGCGCCGTTTTCCCACACAACTTGCCCGGCCGACCAGAGGTAGCCTACGTTGCCGTTGGGGAACTTGCCTTCGATGCCCCGCAAGGCCACCTCCACCGGACGCAGCCCGGTGATGAAGTAGGCCAGATCCACGTAGTGGCAGCCTATGTAGGTGAAGGGGTCACTGTTCTCCTTGGTGAACCAGTTCTGGAAGTTCGAGTGCCGATAGTAATACGGCTCGACGAGCTTCGCTTCGCCGCAACGAAACTGGCCAAAACGGCCGGAGCGATACAGCCCGCGGGCGTCGAGCGAGCGGCGATCGAATCGCTTATGGTACTCCACGGCCACCAACAGCCCCTTGCGGTGGGCGAGGGTCTCGATTTCCGCCGCCTGGGCGTATTTGAGCACCAGCGGCTTGACGGTCAGCACATGCTGGTCGTGTTCCAGGGCCGCCTTGATGACCGGCTCATGGAACTGATCGGGCACGGCCACCACCACGAGATTGTGCGGCGGCAGCCCGGCAATCAGCTCCCGATAAAGCTCGGGGTATACCTTGTTTGGCGATTCGGAGATCGCGGGTAAGGCGCGAAAGCTCTGGTCGGGAAACGCCGCCTGCAATCGCTTGTCTTCCGCGAGCGCACGCAACGGGGCCGAGTTCAAGGCGCAAATCGTGATCGGCCCGATCCGGCCCAGGCGTTGCAGGTGATAGAGCGACGGCAGGATCTGATCGTGGGTGATCATGCCCCCGCCGACGATGATCGTTTCGAGGCTGCCGGGCGTTTGGCAACTCATGCGACCACCTCTCCCAAAGCTTCCTCAAGCACGGAAAGCCCTTCACGGATGGCATCCTCTTTGGCGATTAGCGGCGGGGCAATTTTTACCGACGCCCCGCAGTAACCCACCGGCGAAAACAGCATCAAGCCCCGTTCGATGCAGGACCGCACCACCTCGGCCGCCAAGGGGGCATTCGGCTCGACCCCGTCGGGCCTGACCATGTGCAAGGCGGCCACCAGTCCTTTGCCGTGCACCGCGCCGACGTAGCGTGGAAACCGTTGCCCGATCCGTCGGACCTCCGGCTGGAGGATCTCGCCCATCTTGCGCGCGTTTTCGACCAGTTTCTCCTCGCGGATCACTTCGAGGCTCGCCAAGGCTGAGGCCGCGCAGATCGGATTGCCAGTG
>JAJYGU010000469.1 GCA_021784975.1 Planctomycetota bacterium | reverse complement strand
TTCCAGGTTTCCCCCACCAAAACGCACTGGCGGTCTTCGTGAGAAGCATGTTTCCACTCAACGACTTATTGCTCAACGTAATGCCCCGGCAAACACGAAATGCTAGCTTCAAAGCGGTGACTGTACCTGACCTACGTGTTGCTCGCCGTTGCCGTCTTTGCCCTGGGTTGTCGGGCACGTAGCCGTAGCCTCTCTGCCGCCGCGGAGCCGCGGTGGCGATACGTGGTGCCCGCGGTCGGCGACCCGATGGAGCACCCGCCGCTGAGGGAATTGTGGCTATCGGATAAGAAACCGCTCGACCTGAAGGAGTCGGCCCACTACCGCGGCAGCCAACGGCGCTACGCCGAGTTCCGCTTCGGCGCGGTGGGGACCACGCTGGTGACGGTGGTGCTCGACCGCGTTTCCGACCGGCAGACGGACGTCTACGTTGATCGCAACCGCAACCGCATCATCGAGGACAGCGAGCGGCTTGCCGGGCCGGGGCCGAAATATCGCGTCCCGTTGGATGTGGAGATTCTCAGGGACAAGTTGGAGCCGCCGAAGGGGACAGTCCCCATGAACGAAATCGAACACTATCCGCGTAGGGTAGTTTTTCGCCTGGGCCGCTCGGGCCGGTCGATCAGTTACGCAACCGCCGGCTACATGGAGGGCAAGCTGCGGCTGGAAGGCCGGGAGATTCCCGTCCGCCGCGTGGACGCCAACGGCGACGGCGGCATGGCGGACCCGGTCGATCTGGTGTGGCTGAACTGGAAGTGCGACGGGAAATGGGACCCGTTCACCGATCGCCTGCCGGTAACACCGATCATCCAAATCGAGGGCCGACGCTATGTCGTAAAATCCGACTGGGTGGGCACGCGGCTTGCGATGGAGAAGCTGGAAGGCTCAGGCGAGCTGCAATTGTCGCTGCCGGCGGGAAAGAGCAAAAGCGATTTCGTGGAGCTCAGCCTTGTGCTGGTGGGCCGCGACGGCTCGATCGCCAAGCTGGACTTGGCGCAGGAGCAAGTCGAGGTGCCCATCGGCGAGTATTCGCTTTACGAGCTGTCTGTGGTGGCAAGAGACCCGGCCGGCGGCCAACCGTGGTCGTTTTTCTTCGGCCGGAACTTCGACTGGGCGGGCATAGCCGCCTCGCGGGGCTATACGGTGAAGGCCAAGGGGCACGTAGCGATCTTTCCGCTGGCCGGACTGCGGCTGGACGGGAAGCTTGGCAAGGACGGCCCGCGATGCCGGCCGGGAGAGACGATCGAGGTGTTGCCGCGGGTCGAAACCGGCGACCACCTGACGCTGCGGTCTTGCTATCGCAGCGCCGCCGCCGTCTCGTTTGCCCGGCATCCCGGCGCCGAGGTCCAGTTGACGACTCAGAGCGGCAAGCCGTTGGATTCGGCCACCTCGGGCTTTGGCTGAAGCGGTTTTTGCGAGGCCTCGTGTCGAGTGCCTAAGGACATCAAGGACAAGAGAGTGCTGCTGACGCTGGAGTTCGACGCCGGCCCCCTGGCCGGGAAATTGCTGTGGGCGATGCCGATCGAGGTGCGGTGAGAGGATCGGTGGGGATTGCTCCCGCTCGATCCTACGGATCTATAGGCTTCGCCTGAAGACTTGACATGCGTGCGGCGCGAGCGTGAAATGGCAACTGGTAGGGCGACGGTTCGTAGGGTGAGGTGTTGTGAAATCTTTCCAATCCCTCCGCGGCTTCACCTTGGTCGAGTTGTTGGTGGTCATTGCGATCATCGGCATCTTGACTTCGCTGCTGTTGCCGGCAGTGCAGGCCGCGCGGGAAGCGGCTCGCCGCGCTCGGTGCGTCAACAACCTCAAGCAACTCGCCGTGGGCTGCTTGAACTGCGAGTCGGCGGTCAAGGCTTTTCCTGCCGGTGGCTGGATGGCCACCTGTTTCGGCCATCCTGACGCCGGTGTCGGCATGACCCAGCCGGGCGGCTGGCTTTACAACATCCTGCCCTACATCGAACAGTCGACTTTGTATAAGGCCCAGCAGGGTCTGACGGGCCTCACCTTGCAGAATGCCGCCAAGGCGACGGCCCAGACGCCTTTGGCCACCCTGTACTGCCCTAGCCGCCGCCCGGTGCAGACCTATCCCCAGCAGACGGTGTTGGTAGCCTTTGATCCCAGCGATAACGCAACCATCGGAGGCGCGATGGGCGCAAACCCGGGCCAGGCGCTGATGATTTGGGACTCAATCGCCACCACATTAAGCGCGTCAGTCGCCACTGGACTGACCAGCGTTGCTCGTTCGGACTACGCCGGCAATGGCTTTGTCTGTGACTGGTTTCCCTCAGATCCCGCCGTCAGCAACTTCATGACCGCACTGTTGAGCGAGGGCGAGTATGCGGCTGCCAACGATCCTGTGAATGGTCTGGCCAACTCCAGCGTCGCTGAGGAAATGAAGTCGGCGCTCGCGGCGCAGCCGGCTGGACAAGGGGGCATCTTCTTCTACAACCTGCCGATCACCATCGCCCAGGTTCAGGACGGCGCGAGCAACACCTATCTCTGCGGCGAGAAGTACATCGACGCCAACCACTACCTCGACGGCCTCGACTGGACTCCCGTGGACGGTCCGTTCGGCGGCGACGGGGATTGTATCTGCGATTATAACGGTTGGGATGCCGACATGATTCGATTTGTCGGCAACATCGATGATCTTCCAACTGATGTCTGGCTACCGTTGCAAGACAGGGCGGGCTTGCTGATCACCACGCCGTTTGGCAGCCCGCACGCCGGGGCGTGCAACATGGCCTTCTGCGACGGCTCGGTGCACCAGATCAGCTATGGGATTTCCCCGCTGATCCATTGGGAGCTTGGCAACCGGGCGGATGGGAGCTCCTTGGACGCCAGCATGTACTAAGCCCCCAGCATTGTGCCGCGGCTCCACATCGTTACCCGGCAGCGGTAGAGGTTGGGCGCTTCCGACGACCCGATGAGGGCTGCTGGCGTGAGGACTTCCCGCGGAGAAGTCAGGCACGGGGTGCCTGATCTACCGCCGCTTCATGGTGGGGCTCGCTCCACTCGACCCACCCTACTTACTCGACTCACCTTGTTCAACGGTGAAGGATGTCTTCGCCGCCGCGTGCGCCTGCCACCATTGTTCGGCGCGGGCCTGGTCCCACTCGGAGGCGCAGGCGCAAGCGGCCAGGGCCGCCGCCAGCGAGCGAGCGTCGGGAAAACGGTCGGCCGGCTGCTTGGCCAGGCAGCGGAGCACCACGGCTTCCAGGTCGGCCGGCAGGGCGGGGAGGATTTCCGACGGCGGTCGAACCGGCTCGGTGGCGTGCGCGATCATCAGCGCCATGGGGGTGTCGCGGGTAAACGGCGGCTCGCCGGTCAGCATGAAATAGAGAATCGCCCCCAGGGCGTACAGGTCGGCGCGGCCGTCCACGTCCTCGCGGCCCACGGCTTGTTCGGGCGACATGTAGGTGGGAGTGCCGCTGACCGTATACTGGGCCGTCAATTGAAGGCCGTCGGCCGGCTGCTGCTGCTTGACCAGTCCGAAATCCAAGACCTTGGCCACGTCGCATTGGCCGCCGAGCACGGCCACGAAGATGTTTCCCGGCTTCAAGTCGCGATGCACCAGCCCCGCGCGGTGCGCCTCGGCCAGCGATCCGCAGACCTGCCGCATGAGATACACCGCCCGGCCCGGCGGCATGGGCCCGGCTTGCCGCACCAGCTCGTGGACGCTCAAGCCGGGCAGATATTCCATCACGTAGTAAAAAGCGCCGTCCTCGGCGCGGCCGTAGTCGAAAATCTCGATCGTGTTCGGGTGCGACAACATGGCCGCCGATTGAACCTCGCGCTCGAAGCGGGCCATGGCCACCGCGTTCTCTCTCAGGTCGGCGTGAATCAGCTTCAGCGCGCAGGGGCGCTTCAACAGTTGGTGCTCCGCCAGGTAGACCTCGCCCATGCCTCCCGCCCCGATTTGCTCAAACAACTGGTACTGGCCCAGGCGGCGGGCGTTGCGGAGCTCCCTGCGCAGGCCGCGGAGGGTGTAGGCCGAGAAGACGGCCAGCCCCGCCCCCAGCAGAAGCGTCAAGGCGTTGGCGATCGCGTTCTGACGGTCGGCCATCTTGTCCACCAACACGCTAGCGGTCACGGCGTGGTGCAAGACCAGCGCGTGGCAGACAATCAGACTCATCGCCATGCTGAGCACGACGCCGGCGGTGATCTTGGGGGGATTGGGAATGAAAATCCCGTAGATCAGCATCAACAGCATCAGGCGCATGGTGCCGTTCTTTTGAAGCAACAGCGTCGCGATGAGATCGCCTTGATCGACGAATTGGATATTGAAGCGATATTGGGCGGCCAGTTGGAGGACCAATTCCGAGCCGAACAGAAGGACTTCGATCCCGCGGAGTTGACGATAGCCGAGCGGCCGACGGCTCAGCAGCAACGAGCATACGAGGAAGGTGATCACCGCTCGCAGCGCCAGCGAGCCCGCCCCGAGGCGCAGTTGGGAATCGGGGGTGGCGCTCAGGATCACGAGAATGAGATTAAAAACGAACAGGCAGCCCGCTGCGGCCAGCAACCGCGAACGAAGCAGCCGGGTGGCCTCGTCGCCGACGCCGGCGCTGGCCGATGCCCAGTAGCGCTGGCCACGGGTCCTGTCGCGCCACGCCTCGAAGGCGGCCGCCTCGGTCGACTCCAGCTCGATCTCTTCGTTCAACGCCGGATCCGGTTTTGGTCCCGGTGTTTCGTCGGACACGTCCATCGCCAAGGCCTCGTGGTTCGATTCGCCGGCTATTCCAATACCAAATCCGTGTGGGCTAAGGCGGTTGCGCCGCCCGCCGCTGCTTTGCTGCTTCAAACTTCCGCCCTGCAGTCTCGGCGGCGTCGCGCATCTTTTTCTCGGCCGCCTTGATCTGCCCCGGCAATTCGCGGGCGGCTCCGGCGGCTTTCTGCCGGAGCTCAGCGGTTGAGCGACCGACGTCGGTCGGGATGTTCTGCACCGCCCTTTCGACCCGTTCCTGGAGCGTGGCCGGTTCTGGTCGCCCGCCGTTCAACCAGGGGAGGCCGATATAGGCCGCCACCACCAGACACAACATGGCCACCGGAACCAGCAGCCGGTTGACCGTCTCACGGTAGCGGTCCCAATCCCAGAACAGGTAGAGGATCGTAATCGGGGGAACGAGGAACAACGCGCCCCGCACCGGGTTCTTGCGAAACGAGAGCATCACCAGGTTCACTGCGTCGCCGGCCATCCCCACCAGGTTCAGCAGGACGATCGCGCTCAGCCCGAAGATCGCCAGCGAATGACGATTCGACAAGACACCCGCCAGCGCCAGTATGAAGAGGGCCAGCGACAAGGAGTAACTGAGGTTGCTGACCGAGCCCGACAGCTTGGCCGCCATGTCGAAGAGCCGGCGGTAGGACTTCACGCTCCCGGCATACCCCTTCCGCAGCGCCACCGGCAGTTGCGAATGGCCTTCGATCTCTTTGCGGATCTCGCGGGGAATGACAATCTTGTAGGTCGATCCGGCTTCCTCTTCCTCCGGCTCCAGTTCCTTACGGCGGACCATGGGCAACGAGTCTTTCGACATGGGCCGCAAATCGTAGGACGAACTGAGCTCGTCAAGCTCCGATTGCGCCTGCTGGGGCCGGGCCGCAACCGGGGCCGCCTCGTCTTGGGCCGGCTTCAGTCCCATCTGACTGGCGACGGCTTCCCGCCAGGTCGCCGGCCGAGCAGCCGCCGAAACGGCCTGCCGCCGCGGACTCGCAGCCACGCGCCGCCTGCGGACCCGCTTCGCGCCGACGGCGGCCGCAACGGCTGCTGCCGCGCCCTGCTGGCCAGCGCCCAGCATCGACCCTTCGCGCGTCGATTGGGCAGGCACGACCATCCGGTGCCCGCAATAGCGGCAACGTCCGGTCCGGCCGGCCAAGGCCGCGTCCACAAGGAAAGGGGCCTGGCAATGGTCACACGAGAATGCGACTTTCACAGTCAGTTCCAGCTCCTCGGGCCCGGCAGGGACGGAAGCCGTCGAACGCATTCACCCCCACAGAACCGCCGCCGATCAGCTCGACTCGGATTCGCGTGACTTTCGTTAACCTAACCAATAATATAGACCGGCTCTGCCGCGTTGCAACCCTACGCAGCGGCCGGTCAGGTCTTGTAGGCGATGTAGCCTCTCAGAATCTGGACGGTCAAGGTAAGGGCATCGATGAGCCGCGCGATGCGCTGGGCGTCGGCAAAGTCGGCCTTTATTCCCTCGAGGACCTTGAGGCAGGCGACCAGTTCGTCTTGGTAGGCGGCGCGGCCCGTTTTGTCGAGCCACGGCTCGCATAGGTGGGCGGGAATCTCGGGCTCCTCACCAAACAGCCCCCAGCCGGAGAACTCGCCGGGCATATCCATGTGGTGGGCTTCCTTGATTGCCTCCGGCTTCCAGCGGCCAAAGTACCCTTCCTCGATCCGCGCGTAGACGCCGGCCAGCGCTTTGCACGCTTCGACGGTCCGCGGTTGGTAGTAGGCCGCGACCACCTCTTCGAGCACGTCCTCGGCACTCCGGCTGAGGTCGTTCATAATGCGGCCGGCCACGGCGGAGTTGATCTCGACCGCCGGGTTGATCATCGGGCCCTGATAGTAGAGGCACGCCCGCGCGCCCCGGGCGTAGTCCCGTTTGATGAGGTTGCAGGCGCGTTTCGGGTAGGGGATGAGGTAGCTGAGCCGGTTCATGCGAACGCAGTGGTACACCCACAGGCCGCCGGACGTGCCGTAGTTGCAGTGCAGTTGCGGAATCCATTCGGGCGGCGTGTAGTAGCCTCGGTGGCCCTGATCCATGAACACGTCGATATGCTTGCTCAACTCGAGGACGTGTCGGAATTCCTCCCGGGTGAATTGCTGCTGCGCGCCTTTCTCGGTCAATCGCCACGGCACCCAATTGATGGAGATTGTGTACACGAGCAAATCGCGCCTCTTGGCCTTGAGGTAGTCGGCGGCACGCACGTTGAGCCGGCAGTTGTAGCCCACCGCACCGTCGCGTCCGGCGCACTCCGGGCACGAGCAATAGCCCAGGTCGGCCGATTCCATGTGGACGCCGGCAAAATCGAACTGGCTGAGCGCCGCATCGATCAGCTTCTCGATATAACCCCACGAGCGTTCCTTGGCCCCGCACATGGCATGGGCGTGCGGGTGGCCCTTTTCGTCCTTGCCGCGTACTTCCGCATCTTCCCGGATGATGCGATCGTATCCCCAGGTGAACAGCCCCAGGGGAAGGATCATGCCGATGTTGCGTTTCCGCGCCTCTGTGAAGAGCCGCTCGAGCCGCCGGTGGCGCGGCTTGTCCCGGAACGCGCTGACAATGTCCGGCGGATAGTCACCCGTGGCCCAAAGCCCGAAGGCGTCCAGATACCGGTACCCTGACTCGCCCATCACGTCCAAGGCGCGGACCGCGCCCTCCAAAGTCGCATCGTCGAACTGCGGAGCGGGCCAGTTTTGGAGCGGGAGCGGCTCATTGCGCAGGTCGTTGATCCACGCGCCGAACCCGATCGGGTACGGATAGGCGTCCGCGGCGGGCCGGGTGACGGGATGCTGCTTCCCCCGTGGCTCAGGCCTCGACGGTCGGTCGGCAATGAGGGCAGCGCTGGCGGCGGCCGTGGTCTTCAGAAAATCGCGCCGGCTGCCGGCGCCCAGGGCGACACTTGGAATCAGGACCTCGTTAGGCATTAGTCAACTCCGTTTCGCCGGTTTCGCCTTCTTCATCTGCTGGAACATCTTGATGACGCCCTCGGTCATGTCCCTCACCTGGACCCCTTTGGGCGGGGCGAACTCGAACTGGCTGTCGGGCGCGGGGACGTTGAGCTGGACGTGGTCGTAGGTCTGCGACATCATCTGCTTGCCGTCTTTGTCGAACATGACCATCTGACGCAACTGCCCGTCGTCTGCACCCACCCAGACCTTGATCTTGGCGGGCCGGAACGGAAAACCTTGGGGCAATTCCGCCGTCTTGGGACTTCCCTCGAAGGCGTAGGTCTTGACGCCGTCGAGCACCTCCGTGCCGGCGGGCTTAATGGTCTTGGGGTCGAAGCCTCCAAACGGCTTCGCGATGTCGCCCGTGTTGTGCTGGCCCGCGTTTTCCAGGCCGGTCTCGGCCTGCAGCTTGACCAGGTTGATCTTGTTGGCCATGTTGAGCGTGGGCTGGTAGGTCCAGACGGTTGTGCCGTCGGAGATCATGATCTGGTCCATTTTCATGGAACCCATCTGCATGCTCATCTCCATCCGGCTCTTGCGGGGCTTCTTGAACAGCAGAGTGCCGCGCATGGTCACCTTTTGCCCCATCATCGACATGGACATCTTCGTGTCGGCCTTGACGCTTTGCGCAGGCTTTGCCTTGGCCTCCAGTTGGGCGATCAGCTTGTCGGTCGGCTGCTCGACCTCCGCCGCCACCAGCCGTCCACCCGCCACGGTTGTCAGCACTGCCAAAGCGACGCCAAGATGCCAGCGTATCGCACTCATGTTCTGTTTCCTCCGTTGACGGTTTCCCGGCTCAAAGCCATGAGCTACGAGCCATGAGCCGGGCTCACTGATAGCGAATTGGATTTGTTCCGCGGCAGTGAATCTACCACGAGGGAGCGGTGCGTCAAGGGGGCTGGAGCGGGAGGGCGACTGCGGCCATGGGGGACAGAAGGGGACAGTCCCATTTTTTGCCGACCCTCCTGTTGCACGGTGCCCGCCACAAGTGCCGGGACCGTCCCCGGCCGACCTCCGTCTCCTTTTCCGAAATCCCGTTGTCTCTTATACTTAAGGGCATGCTCGCCTTTTGCCGCAGTTCAATCGTCGTCGCAGTGTTCGCCGCGGTCGGCGTGCTGGCGCAGGGCGCCGGCGGCTGGGCGCAGCCGTTGGGGTTTTCGTCAACCGCACGAACGTTTGATCTCTCGGACACCGTCCAACTCGATCGGGTCGATCAATCGGTGCTGGCTCAGCTTGAGCGGGTCAAGGCCTGCCTGGCCGACCAGCAATGGGATGAGGCCGTCGACACCCTTTGCCGGCTTTCGGAGGCTGCGGAGGCGAAGTTGGTAGCGGTGACGCAGCGTCGCTACCTGAATCTCCGCGATTTTGTTCAGATGCGGCTGGCGGCCCTGCCGCCGCCGGCGCTCAAGCGTTATCGCGACCGCGTCGATCCCGCCGCACGTAAGTGGTACGAAGCGGGCCTTGCTCGGCGACAACGCGCCCTGTTGCAGAAGGTGGTCGACGAGGCGTTTGCCAGCAGCTACGGCGACAAGGCCCTGATGGCCCTGGGCGAGATGGATTTGGAGTCGAGCGACCCGGCCGCTGCCCGCTGGTGCTGGGAGCGGATCCTACCGAACCGCCTGGCAGCCGGGGCGACCCCTGCCTGGCCCAGTTATCCCGATACGAAGCTTGATCTGGCGACGGTTCGGGCGCGGCTGGTGTTGGCTTCGATCCTCGAAGGCTCGCCCGCCCGGGCACGGGCCGAGTTGGCCGCCTTTGCCGCGCTCCATCCCGAGGCCCGTGGGCGATTGGGCGGGCGAGATGTGAACTACACCGAGGCGTTGGCATCGCTGCTAGCGGCCAGTGCGGCAGCCACCGTTCACAGGCCGGGGACTGGCTCATTGTTCAGCCCGACCATGTTCGGCGACGAACCTTCGGTCGGTGCCCTGCCCGGGGCTGAAAAATGTGCCTGTCCCCGTTCAGCCGATTGGCCGACCTTTGCGGGCAGTCCGCAGCGCAACCGGGTGGCGCCGCCGTTGATTGACGTGGGGGCGGTGGTTTGGCGAAGGCGGCTGCGTCCCGAGCCATCGTCTATGGAACACGCCTTCGAGCCCATACGCAGTGGCGAGGATCCGCAGCGGCCACTAAGTTTTCAGCCCCTGGTGATCGGCAGGATGCTGTTGATCAACGATGCCGACACGATTAAGGCATTTCGTCTGGATCGCGGTGGCCCGATGTGGGCAGACACGGCGACCATCTTTCAGAGCCAACTGAGCGGCGCGGCTGCCAGTGCTGCTTCGCCAGCGGAGACGCTGGGCACGCCGCGATTCACCATGACCGCCTACGCCGGCAGGCTCTTTGCCCGCATGGGCTCCGCCGTCACCAGCCAGCCGCCAGCCGCCACGGCGCTCTGGCAGCGCGGCTATCTGGTCTGCCTGGATCTCAACGCCCAAGGGCGTTTGCTGTGGCGGGCCGAGCCGGACGAGGGTTGGGCGTTCGAGGGCTCGCCGGTGGTCGATGACGACGGGGTGTACCTTGCCATGCGGCGCAGTGACATCCGTCCGCAGGCATTTGTGGCCTGCCTGGACCCCGAGACCGGCCGGCTTCGCTGGCGGTGCTTCCTATGCGGGGCCGACACCCCTGCCCGCGGCGCCCTCTACGAAAGCACCCACAATTTGTTGACGCTGGTCGGCCATACGTTGTACTGCAACACCAATCTCGGGGCAGTGGCCGCGGTGCGGGCCGACGACGGCCGGCTGCTCTGGGTCAGCCTGTATCCCCGCGCGCGGCACGGCGACCTGACGCGGCTGGCCCCGCATTGGCGGCGCGACTTAAACCCCTGCGTATACGATCGTGGCACGCTCCTGGTGGCGCCGGCCGATAGCCCCCGAATCTTGGCCTTCGAGGCCGCCACCGGCCAGATGCTTTGGCAGACCGATACCCAGGTGGCCGACGCCCTACACCTGCTCGGCGCCACCCGCGACTGGCTGATAGCCGGCGGGCGTAGGCTTTACTGGATCGGTCTGAAGGATGCCAACCAGGGCCGCGTAAAACATGTCTGGCCCGACAGCTCCGAAGGGCCCGGCGCGGGCCGCGGCCTGCTGGCGGGCAAGAGCGTCCTCTGGCCCACCCGCGACAACCTTTACGTCTTCGACCAGGAAACCGCCCGCCCCGAGAAACGCATCGACCTGGCGGCCCGCGGCGTTCACGGCGGCAATCTACTGGTCGCCGGGGGCCGGCTGGTGGTGGCCACCTCCAGCGAACTCGTCGTCTTGGGTACAATGGCCGGTGGTTCACCGAACAACAATCAGTTGACGAGTGTAGGGCGTCAGGACTGAGGCGGAACAATGTCCGAACCCGACGATCTCCAGGCCGTACAAGAGCTTCACGAGGCCCATCGCCTGATCACCGAGCAGCTTGGCCAGGTGATCGTAGGGCAGCGGCAAGTGATCGAAGAACTGCTGGTGGCCCTATTTGCCCGCGGCCATTGCCTGCTGGTGGGCGTGCCCGGGCTGGCCAAGACGCTGATGATCCGCACCTTGGCCGAGGCCCTGTCGTTGGAGTTCCGCCGCATCCAGTTCACGCCCGATTTGATGCCTTCCGACATCACCGGCACGGAGGTGATTCAGGAAGACCGGCAGTCGGGCACGCGCGAGTTTCGTTTCCTCCGCGGCCCGATCTTTGGCAACGTGATTCTGGCCGACGAAATCAATCGCACCCCACCCAAGACCCAGGCGGCCCTGTTGGAGGCGATGCAGGAGTATCAAATCACCGCCGGCGGACGGCGGCACCCGCTGGCCCAGCCGTTCTTCGTGCTGGCCACCCAGAATCCGATCGAGCAGGAAGGCACCTATCCCCTGCCCGAGGCCCAGCTCGATCGCTTCATGTTCAACACCCTCGTGGATTACCCGGAGGAGGAAGAGGAATATGAGATCGTGCGGCGGACCACCGCCGAGGTGGCGGCGGCGGTGACGCCGACACTGTCGGGCGAAAGGATTCTGGCCTTGCAGAAGATCGTGCGGCGGGTGCCGGTAGCCGAGCACGTGGTCCGCTACGCCCTGAAGCTGGTGCGGCTCACCCGCCCTTCGCCGGCGGTCGACGGGCACGCTACGGCTCGGGCCGCCCCGCCGCCGTTCATCCGCGACTACGTGAGTTGGGGCGCCGGGCCGCGGGCAAGCCAGTATCTAGTGCTGGGGGCCAAGGCCCGCGCCGTGCTCGACGGCCGTTTCCATGCCTCGATCGACGACGTCCGGGCGGTGGCCCTGCCTGTATTGCGGCATCGCGTGATGACCAACTTCAATGCCGAGGCGGAGGGCATCAAGCCGGATGATATCGTCCGCCGGCTGATCGCCGGCTTGGGCGACGACGGACTCGCCGCCGGCGACGAGCGTCTGCCGCCGGTCTTTCGCTCGGCGAACCGCTGAGGGCTTCGGAAAAAATGGGGACTGGCTCCGAGCTGCGAGACAACCGCCCAGCGAAACACGCCTGCCGCGAGGTGCCTGTCCCCATTTTTCCCTGAGGCTGTCTCGTGCCAACCATCGGCGACTATCTCGATCCGCAAGCCCTCGCCCGGCTGAAGGGCCTCCGCCTGCGGGCCCGGCGGATCGTCGAGGGATACGTTTCGGGCATGCATCGCAGTCCCTTCCACGGTTTCTCGGTGGAGTTCGCCGAGCATCGCGAGTACGTGCCGGGCGACGACCTCCGCTACCTCGATTGGAAAGTCTTGGGCCGCACGGACAAGTATTATCTGAAACAGTATGAAGAGGAAACGAACCTCGTTTGCCGGCTGGTCCTGGACGTCAGCGAGAGCATGCGGTACCAGAGCGAGGCCGCGCCGTTGTCGAAACTCGAATACGCCCAACGTGCGGCGGCGGCCCTGGCCTACTTGGTCCTTCATCAGCAAGACCGCGTGGGACTGGTCACTTTCGACGACGAAGTCCGCTCGCTGGTTCGGCCCAATGGCCACCCGTCGCACCTGAAGGACCTGTTGCAAGCCATGGAAGAGGTGCTGCCACGGCGAAAGACCTCCCTCGGCCCCGTCTTCCATCATCTGGCCGAGCGGTTCCAGAAACGAGGAATCGTGGTGGTCCTGAGCGACCTGTTCGACGACGTGGCCGCGATCGTGGCCGGGCTGAAGCACCTCCGCCTTCGTCGCCACGAGGTGGTGGCCATGCACGTGCTCGACCCGGCCGAAATCGAGTTCCCCTTCCGGCAGAGCACGCTGTTCCGCGGGCTGGAGCAGGGGCCCAAGGTATTGACCGAGCCGGCGGCCCTGCGGAAGGCGTATCTGGCCGAGTTCGACCGCTACCTGCGGAGGCTGAAGGCCGGCTGCCGCCGCCAGGGCATCGACTACGTATTGTTGCGGACCGACCGCCCGGTGGAGATGGTGTTATCGTCTTACTTGGCCTCGCGAGGCTGAGAATGGGTAGGGCGGAATTCGGAAGTCGCAAGGGGGAAGGTTGCTTGTCCTTCCGCCCTCCGCCTTCCGAACCCGCCCTGCTGATCCCTGACCTCTGACCTCTGATCCCAGACCTCTAATGTCCCTTCTCGCCTTCGGACTGTTGAACCTGCCGATGCTCGGCTGGCTGGCGGCAGCGGCGGCGCCGATCGTGATCCATCTGTGGAGCCGGCGGAGGTACCGCGAGGTGTCGTGGGCGGCCATGGAATATCTAATGGCGGCGGTGGGTCGGCAGTCGCGGCGGATGCGGTTCGAGCAGTGGCTGTTGCTCCTCATTCGCACTCTGCTGATCGTGTTGGTCGTGCTGGCAGCCAGCGAGCCATTTCTCGAACCGCCAGGGCTTGCCTCGCCACCCGCCGGCCAGACCCACCACCTGTTGGTATTCGACGGCTCGTTCTCGATGGCTTACCAGCCGGCCGAAACGAGCTGCTTCGAGAAGGCGAAGGACGTTGCTCGGCAGATCGTCAAGAACAGTCCGGCGGGCGATGCCTTCACGTTGGTGCTGATGTCGTCGTCGCCGCGGGCGGTGGTGGCCAATCCGGCCTTCGAGCCGAGCGACGTGCTGCGGGAAATCGACGCCCTGCAACTGCCGCACACCACCGCCGATCTGCCGGCCACCTTGGCCGCGCTGACCGGGCTGTTGAAGAACGTGCGGCAAACCGACCCGCGGCTGAAGCGGCATCAGGTCGTATTCCTGACCGACTTGCAGCGCGTCACCTGGACCCCAGGGACTTCTCCCGAGGGCCGAGCCGAGTTTCTCCGCCGCAGCGCGGACCTGGCCCGACTGGCCTCACTGATCGTGGTAAACGTTGGCCAATCCGGCGCGGAGAACGTGGCGGTCACCGGGCTGCGAGTCCTCGATCCGCTGGCCGCGGTGGGCCGCGCCGTGTCGTTCGAGGTTTCGGTTAGGCAATTCGGCGCCGCCGCAAGCCGCCGGCAGACGGTGGACTTGTTGATTGACGGTCGGCGGATCGCCGAGCGGCAAGTTGATGTGCCGGCCAGCGGCGAGACTTCGCTGGTTTTTAGCTACCGTTTTGAAACGTCCGGCGATCATGTCGTCGAAGCCCGCGCCCCGGGCGACGCCCTGAAGGTCGATAATCACCGCTACCTGGTGGTGCCGGTGCGCCAGTCGATCCACGTGCTGTGCATCGACGGACGCCCGTCGGCCGCGCCGTTTCACGGGGCGGCCGATTATCTGGCAGCCGCCCTGGCGCCTCCGGCAAAGCCGGGCGAAGTGGGCCTGATCCAGCCGGCGGTGGCGCCTGAGAGTGCGCTTTCGGAACGCAAGCTGGCCGATTATGATTGTGTCTTTCTCTGCGACGTTGCCCGGTTCACCAGCGGTGAAGCACGCCTGCTGGATACCTACCTGAAACACGGCGGAAGCCTGATCTTCTTTCTCGGCGATCAGGTGTCGGCCGAAAACTACAACCGCCAGCTCGGCGGAGGTTTGGGCCGCACGGCTCGCCCGTCGCCGCGCGGGACTTCAACGGCGACGAAGGAGATCGCCACCGCCCCGAGCTCGCAGAGGGGGACTGTCTCCGCCCTGCCGCTCTTGCCCGCCCGGCTGGGCGGACTGGTGGAACACGCCCCACAGACGCCCTTCCGCCTCGACCCGTTGGACTACCGCCATCCGATCGTACAAGCCTTTCGCGGCCGCGGCGAATCCGGGCTCCTGACCACGCCGGTGTTCAAGCACTTCAAGCTAGAAATGGCCGACCACCCGGCGGCCAAAATCGTGCTCGGTCTGGCCCATGGCGACCCGCTGATCGTCGAGCAGCCGGTGCATGGCGGTCGGGTGGTGTTGGTGGCCACCTCGGCCGATGCCTCGTGGACCGCCCTGCCGTTGTGGCCCAGTTTTGTGCCGTTGGTGCAAGAGGTGCTGGCCTGGACGATCGGCGTGCAGTCCCAGCCGCGCAACCGCCTGGTAGGCCAGCCGATCGAGACCTCGCTGGCAGCGGCGGCCGCGGATACTCCCCTGACGCTGCGACTGCCCGACGGCCGCCAGCACCAGGTGCAACTCCCGCCGTCCAGCGAGATGGGCATCCTGCCGGGAACTGAGACGCTGCAAAGCGGCATCTACACTTTGGGCTTGGGACCGCCGCCCGGCCGCCGCCAGCACTTCGCCGTCAACGTCGACACGGCGGAAAGCGATCTAGCCGCGATCGATCTGGAAACACTCCGCAACGAGGTCTGGCCGGGCATCCCATTTGTCGGCCAGACCTCGTGGCAAGACGCCGGCAAACCGAAAGCCGTCGGGCGGCAGCCGGGCCACATCGATCTCCCGGCGGCCTTGTTGTTTGCGGCGTTCGGGTTGCTGTTAGTCGAAACCTTTCTTGCCTGCCGATTGGGACGCTACGCTCCATGAGCCACACCCTGCCAAGCTGGATCGAACATTTGCTGGGCCTGGGCGGTCGATCCGGCGAGGGCACGCTTTGGAGCTTCCAAGCGGTTTGGCCCTGCCCGCCTTGGCTGACCGTGCTGTTGGCCGGATTTGCCGCGGCGCTGGTCATCGCCGTCTACCTCCGCGAACGGCCGCACGGCAGCCGCCGTTACCGCTTGGGATTGGCGGGTGTGCGGTTAATGCTGGTGGCAATTGTGCTGTTGATGATCTCGCAGCTTACCCTCTCGTTGAAGCGAACCGGCCTGCCCTATGTGGCCGTGCTCATCGACGACTCGTTGAGCATGGACCTGGTCGACCATTATGGCGACCGGCGGCAAAAGGAGATGGCCGAGCGGGTCGAGGAGGCGGTCGGCGGCCGGCAAGAGCTCAGTCGGTGGAACCTGGTCCGGACGCTGCTGACCGCTCGCGGCGGCGCCCTGCTCCGGCAGATCACCGACGAACATCGTTTACGGCTGTACTGCCTCAACGGCCTCCGCGCCGTGGATCAGCCAGATCTTGCCGGCTTGGTCAAGGAAATCCGGGCCGCCAGGCCCAGCGGCGAAAGCACGGCTTTGGGCGGCGCCGTGCTGGCGATCCTCGATCAATTGCGCGGGGCGGCTCCAGCAGCCATGGTGGTGCTCAGCGATGGAATCAACACCGACGGCCCAACGCTCTCGGAAGCGGCCCAGGCCGCCCGCAACCGGGGCGTGCCGCTGTTTCTGATCGGTTTGGGAAGCGAGCAGGCGCCTCCCGGCTTGAAGCTCTCCGACCTGCTGGTCGACGACGTAGTATTCGTCGACGACCCGGTGAACTTCGAGTGCCGGCTGACGGCCAGCGGCTTGCCGGGCCGCAAAGTGAAGGTGATCCTGCGCGAGAAAGGCAAGCCTGATCTGCTGGCGAAGGTCGAGACGACCGCCGGCCCGGACGGTCAGTCGCAGCCACTGCGTCTCTCCTATCGGCCCCCCCGCCCCGGCCAGTTTGAATACGTGGTTTCGGCGGAGCTTCAAGGGACTCAAGGAGAGCCCGGCCCGCCCAGCAACCAGCTCTCGCGGAAAGTCCAGGTCCGCAAGGAGAAGATCCGCGTGTTGTTGGTGCAAGGCTATCCGAGCTTCGAGTTTCGCTATCTGCGCAACCTGCTCGAGCGCCAGGAGACCATCTCCCTGAAGACCGTGCTGCAAGAGGCCGACTTGGAGCATGCCGGGCAAGACGTGTCGGCCCTGCGGGTGTTTCCCGTGCGCCGCCAGGAACTATTCGCCTACGACGTGGTGATCTTGGGCGACGCGGATCCGTCCTTGCTGAGCGCCGCGGCCCTGCGGAACCTGGCCGACTTTGTCGATCAGCCGGGCAAGGGCGGGGCGCTGGTGTTGTTGGCCGGTCCGAAGTACCTGCCGGCCGCCTACCGCGACACGCCGCTGGCCCGGCTCATGCCCTTCGACCCGGCCGGGGTGCGATACCCCGATCCCGCCCGGACGCTCACGGACGGCCTCACCGTCCAACCGACGGAGCTGGGGCAGGCCAGCCCGCCGATGCAGTTGGGCGACAGCCCGGAGGAAACCCAGGCCGTCTGGCGCGGATTGCCGCCCTTGTATTGGCTGCTGGAAGCGCCCCGCCTGAAGCCGGGGGTGCGGGTGCTGGCCGAGGCTTGGCGCCCGGCCGCCCCCGAGGGCCGCCGCCTGCCGGTGATCTGTTTGCAGTACGTCGGGGCGGGCAAGGTGTTGTTTCACGCCAGCGACGAGACCTGGCGATGGCGGTGGCGGGCCGGCGACCGGTTCTTTGCCCGCTATTGGTTGCAGACGATCCGTTATCTCTGCCGCACCAAGCTCTCGGAAAGCAATCGGGCGGTCAACCTCTCCACCGATCGGCGTCAATATGCCCGCGGCGAGCCGGTATGGCTGCGGGCAGATTTTGCCGACCAACGGCTGGCCCCACCAGAGGACGACGGAGTGGCGGTGGTAGTGGAGCAAGCCGGCCGCCAGACGCAACGCCTGCGACTGCACCGGGCGACCATCGGGCGCGGCGAATTTGAGGGCGTGCTCAGCGGGATGGCGCCGGGCAACTATCACGCCTGGATTGCCGCCCCGACCATTCCAGGCCGGGCAGCAGTGGATTTCAGCGTGACCCCGCCGGCCGGCGAGCTCAGTCAGACGCGGATGGACGCCGCCTCCCTGCGCAAGGCGGCGGAGCAAACCGGCGGGCAGTTCTACACCTTCGAGACCGCCCACCAGCTTGCCGACGATCTCCCGCCCGGCCGTCAAGTCCCCCTGGAGTCGCTCCCACTGCTTCCCCTCTGGAACCGCTGGCCCGTGCTGGCCCTCTTTCTGCTGCTGTTGACGAGCGAGTGGATCCTTCGTAAGCGGAAGGACATGATATAATGCCTACGCACAAGAGGCCGCTGACCCTTGATCCTTGACGCATGATTGCAAAATGAAAATTGCAAAATGAAAAATGGACTCGTGGGAAGACCGCAACCCAAGCATCTGATCCCTAATCTCTGACCCCTGACCTTCGATCCCCCCCATGTCTCATCCCTTGGAGCACGACCTCGCCTTGCTTCGCCGCCGCGCGCGGCGGACGGCGGTGCTCTACGGACTGAGCATGGTGGCGACCACCGTCTTGGTCAGCGTGGTAGTCCTCGGGCTGGCTGACTACTTGGTGCGATTCCAGGACCGCGGGCTGCGGGCCCTGGCCAGCTTGCTGGCGGTCGGACTGCTGGCAGCGGCCTGCCACCGCTATCTGTATTCTGCCTGCGTGATCCGGCTGGACAACGTCGACCTCGCCCGCCGCGTGGAGCGGCATTTCCCCGTGCTGAAGAACAAGTTGCTCAGCGCGATCGAGTTCTTGCAACAAGCGGACGATCCCACCGCCGGCTCAGCCGTCCTGCGTCGGGCCGTGGTTACAGAAGCCGCGGCGGCCAGCCGGGAACTGAAGTTCTGCGAGCTGCTCGATCTTCGTCCTCGCCGTCGGGCGTTCTTGCTGCTGGCCGGCGTGGCCCTGCTGGCGACGGCCTTGCTGGCCCTCGATCCGGCGGCGGCGCATACCGCCCTGGCACGGCTGGTCAACCCCTTCGCTTCGATCACCTGGCCGCAAAGGACCCACCTGGAGGTTCGTTCGCCGGTGACACGCATCGCCCGCGGGCAGGCGTTTGAGATCGCAGTGATCGACGCGCGAGGGGCGCCACTGCCGTCCGACGTCCGCATTCACTATCGCTTTGAAGGCCCGCGTCGGACCACCACCGAGGAAGCGGAGCCGATGAGGTTTGCCCAAGGGGCGCTGACGGCGCGGCGCGAGCAGGTGGACCGCCCCTTCGCCTATCGCGTCGACGGCGGCGACGACCATTCGATGCCCTGGAAGCAGGTGGCGGTGCTGGATCCGCCGGCAGTGGCCGCGCTGGCCATCCGGCTGATTCCGCCGCCCTACTGCGGGAGACGCGAGGAATCGTCGGGGCGGCACATCCGTGCCCTGGTCGGCACCCGCGTGGAAATGGTCGGTCGCGCCAGCAGGCCCATCGAATCGGCCGTGCTCTGCTTTGGCAGCGGCAAGAGGGTCCGCTTGCAGATCAGCGGCGACAGCCGCGATTTTACCGTGCCCGCGGCGAACGGCGCCGCGGTGGTGGTCGAACGCTCCGGCTCCTACTGGTTCGAACTGGCCGATCGCGAGGGACTCACCGGCGTGGGCGAGCATTGGGACATCGAGGCCGTGCCCGACGCGGTCCCCACGGTGGTCATCGAACAGCCGAGCGGCAGCCTGTTGGTGACCCCGCAGGCGGTAGTGTCGCTGCGGCTGGCGGCCCAAGACGACCTGGCGATCCGGAAGATCAGCCTGGCGTTTCGTCGAACTCCGGCGGCCAGGGAAGAATCGCTTCCGCTCTACTCGGGTCCCGACAGGCCGCCGCCCCGGCCGCAATCGAGTGACACGGCTGCCTCGCCGGGCGATCGCCGCAGGGTCGAGCACCGCTGGGAGCTGGCTTCGCTGGGTCTGCAGCCGGGTCAGCCGCTCACGTTCTGGGCGACCGCCAGCGACTACCTGGGGCAGGTGGCGAGAAGTCAGCCGCGGACGCTGACCGTGATCACTCCGCAGGTCCTGGAGGAACGGCTGGCCAGCCGGCAGCAGTTCATCCTGGCCGAATTGCAGCGAGCCCTGAAGATGCAGAAGGATTGCCGTTGGCAGACGCAGTCGTTGGCCGCTCGGCTCGACCAAGCCAAGGCCCTCGAACAGGCCGATATCGATCGCTTCGAGTCGCTGGAGTTGGGCCAGCGCGAGGTGGACCAGGTGCTCACCAGCGGCGGTGAGGCTTTGCCCATGCACATTCACTCGTTGTTGATCGAGCTAAGGAACAACGGCCTCGTCAGGACTAAGGTGCAGCAAAACATGGAGGATCTGCTCGTCCGGCTTGAACGCATACACCAGCGGTTCTTGGTGCCCCTGGGCCGCGAATTAACCACCGTGGGCAAGACTCTCCAGATCCAGTTTCAGGACCGTTCCGGACCCGCGCCCCTGGACTTTAAGACGATCGAGTCACTGGCCGTGATTGGCAAGACGCAAGACCAGGCAACCGCCGCGCTCGAGCAGATGCTTGCCCGACTGTCGCGGTGGGACAGTTGTCGCCGCGTGCAGCGCGAGATGGAGCAGTTGCAACACGACCAGGAGGAGGTTGGCCGCGACGCCGCCCGACTCGGGCGGCGCACGCTAGGTCAGGACCTCAAGGATCTCGCGGCCCCCGATGCGGCTGAGCTAGGTCGCATTGCCCAGCGGCAGTACGAGCTGGCCCGCCGGCTGGACCACCTTTTTCAAGACATGGAGCGGATGGGCGAGTCGCTGCGGTCCAGCGATCGCCCGGCGGCCGAAGCCGTCGCCGCCGCGCGGGCCGCCGGCCGCCAATTGGGCGTCAACGCCCGCATGCAAACCGCGGCCGGCGACCTGGAACGGAACCGCATCGGTCAGGCGGTCGCCGCCCAGAAACAGATCGTGGTGGACTTGCGGCAAATCACCATGCGTGGGAAGGCTCGCCAGGCAAGCCCTTCGCAACAGGCACTTGCCCGGCCATCCCCTAATTCGTCGCAGGCAAAGGCCGAGGCGACCACCGGGCCAAGGCCGGGCGGGCAAACCGGCAAGCAACCGGCTGCCCACGGGGCGCCGGCAGCCGGGTCGGGCGCCGTCAGGTTGATACGCCACCAGGGCGACCTCCGCGGCGTGATGACCAGACTTTGGGGGCAACTGCCGCCCCGCGCCCGTGAGCAGATACTCCAGTTGCCAGCCGAGGACCTTTCGCCCAAGTACAAACAGGCGATCGAAGCGTATTTCCGTCGTCTGGCGGAGGAACCGCCCAAGGAATAGGAGCGAGATTGTCCCGATTTTCGCGGCGGGCACCGTGCGCAGCGTGGTCGGCCGCGAAAACGGGGCTGTCCCCTTTGGCCCGCCATGGCAATTCGAATGTCAATCATTACCCTGACCACCGATTTCGGTCCGAACAGCCCGTATGTGGCGATCACCAAGGGCGTGATTCTGTCGATCTGCCCAACGGCCAGCATTGTCGATCTGTCCCACGACATCCCGCCGCAAGACGTCCGCCGCGCCGCCTTGGTGCTCGACGAGGTGACCCAATGGTACCCGCCCGGAACGATCCATCTGGCGGTGGTCGATCCGGGCGTGGGCACCGACCGGGCGATCGTCTATGCGCTCATGGGATCGCAGCACTACGTGGCGCCCGACAACGGCCTGTTGAGCCGGCTGGCCGCGCGGATCCCGCCGAGCAAGCTCATCCAGCTCACCGCCGCCGAGTATTGGCTGCCGCAGGTGTCGAACACCTTTCACGGCCGCGACATCATGGCCCCGGTGGTGGCCCGGCTGGCGCTGGGGCTCGATCCCGAACGGCTTGGGCCTCCGCTGGAGCGGCTGACGGCCCTGGATTGGCCGGCGGCCCGGCAAGGGGCGGGGCGGATCGACGGCTGTGTGATTGAAATCGACAGCTTCGGCAACCTGATCACCAACATCACCGCCGAGATGCTGGCCGGCCGGCCCACCGACCGCTGCGCCTGTATTGTGTGCAGCATCTACGAGACCTGGGGCATCTACCGCACCTATGGCGATCAACCCAATGGCACCTTCATCGCCCTGATCGGCTCCAGTGGCCGGCTGGAGCTGGCCATCGTCGGCGACAACGCCGCCCGTCGGCTCGGCATTACCACCGGCACAACGGTGACCATCGGGTGGGAATGGTGAGCGGGGGCGGCGCCGTGAGCCGTGAGGCGTGCTTCCCGGGTGGCCCCGATAGCTTGCTACCGGGGCGGCGAAGCCGCAAGAGGCCTTGCGCGATGGCGACGCTTGGTGCGAACCTCGAGGGCCGAATTCTTGTCATCGTGGATAAACATGAACTACCATATTCGTGAGATGACCCATCGGGATTACGACGCCGCCGTTGCGCTGTGGCACAGCGTTTCCGGTATTGGCTTGGACGACAACTGCGATTCGCGGCGCGGCATCGCCCGCTACCTGAAACGGAATCCGCGCCTCAGCTTCGTGGCCTGTCTCGCCAATGAGATAATCGGGGCGGTGCTTTCCGGGCACGACGGCCGCCGTGGCTACCTGCACCATCTCGCGGTGGCCGCGCCGCATAGCGGCCGTCCAAGAACAAGATGGGGACTGTCCCAATTTTCGTCCGACGAAAATGGGACTGTCCCCTTGGCGAAAGTGGATGTTATTACTGGACGGCCGCATAGGAAGCAGGGCGTCGGCAAGGCTTTGGTCGGGCGTTGTCTGCGGGCATTGGCCAGGCAGCACATCCCCAAGTGCAAGGTCTTCCTGTTCCGCAGCAACTCCGAGGGCCGCTCGTTCTGGCGGCACAACGCCTGGAATCTCCGCCGTGACTTGAGCGTATTGCAGAGAGAGACAAGCAAGTGATCCGCCGCCGGCGCGATCGTTGACTGTTCCAAGCCAGGGAGATAGACTTGTGACAGACGTGCTGATACCTTCCGCGAGGCGGTGAGTCCATGACCATCGAGCAGGTCCGCCGGTTGTATGAAGCTCAACCGTTTCGCCCATTTACGTTACACTTGGCCGATGGGCGCGAGATTCCGGTGCTGCATCGCGAGTTTATGGCCTCCGCTCCCAGTGGGCGCACGGTGATGGTCTATCAGCCGGACGACTCGTTCGATATTATCGACTTGCTGTTGGTGACGGCCCTTGAGGTCAAGGCGGGCAATGGTGTCGAGCGCACGAGACGTGGAAGGCGCAGGAAATGACGGCCGACATTCTTCACGCCAGCAAACGCTCGCTCTCGTCGCAATAGGGTGCCATGACGACCTGCAACTCGCGCGATCTGCTCGAATGGGACCGCACGCTGGTCTGGCACGCCTTCACCCAGATGGCCGAATACGAGCCATTGGTCATCCAACGGGCGGAAGGCTGCGTGCTGGTCGATATCGAGGGTCGCCCGTATATCGACGGCGTCAGCAGCCTGTGGTGCAACATCCACGGCCACCGCCATCCGAAGATCGACGCCGCCATCCGCCGACAGCTCGACCAGGTGGCCCACGTCACCAACCTGGGCGCCTCGAATCCCACCACCATCCGGTTGGCCAGGAGGCTGGTCGATATCGCACCACCCGGCTTGTCGCACGTCTTCTTCTCCGACGACGGGGCTACGGCGGTGGAAGTGGCCATCAAGATGGCCCTGCAATACTGGCGGCAACGGAGCGATCCTCGGCCGGAGAAGACCGCTTACCTGGCCCTGGGCCAGGCGTATCACGGCGATACGCTGGGGGCGGTGAGCGTCGGCGGGATCGAGCAGTTCCACGCCATCTTCCGCCCGTTGTTGTTTGAAGCCCTTCGCGTGCCGGCGCCGGACAGCTATCGCACCCCGCCGGGCGTGCCGGCGGAAGGATTGGCGGCGCACTATCTGGCCGAGATGGAGCGGGTCTTGGCCGAGCATCATGACGGCCTGGCCGCAGTGGTGATCGAGCCGCTGGTCCAAGGGGCGGCGGGCATGATCATGCACCCGCCCGGCTACCTCCGCGGCGTCCGCGAGTTGACGCGAAGGTACAACGTCTTGCTGATCGCCGACGAAGTGGCGGTCGGCTTCGGCCGGACGGGCAAGATGTTCGCTTGCGAGCACGAGGACGTCACCCCCGACTTGCTCTGCATTGCCAAAGGGCTGACCGGCGGATACCTGCCCATGGCGGCCACGCTGGCCACCGACGAAATTTGGCGAGCTTTTTTGGGCAGCCACGCCGAGAGTAAGACCTTCTTTCACGGCCATACTTACGGCGGCAATCCGCTGGGGGCGGCCGCGGCCTTGGCAACGCTCGACGTGTTCGCCGAGGAAGGCACCTTGGAAAAACTGCCGGCCAAGGCCGCCCGGCTCGGGGAACATCTCGATCGCATCGCGCGATTGCCGCACGTGGGCGACGTGCGGCAGCGCGGGCTGATAGCGGCCGTCGAGCTGGTCCGCGACCCGGCCACCAAGGAGCCGTTTCCTTGGCAAGAGCGCCGCGGCCAGCGGGTCTGCGACTACGCCATGACCGAGGGAGTTTGGATTCGGCCCTTGGGCGACGTGATCGTGATCATGCCGCCGCTGGCAATTCGCCCCGATCAGATAGACCGGATTGCGGGTGCGGTGGAGAGGGGAATCGAAAAGGTCGTCGGCTAGGCCCTAAGCGGCCGTCCAAAAAAGAAGTTGGGGACTGTCCCAATTTTCGTCCGACGAAAATGGGACTGTCCCCTTGGCGAAAGTGGAAGTTATTAACGGACGGCCGCTAAGCCGCGTCGATTTCGGACGGATCGCCGGCCACCTCACCGATGCCCCCCCATACGTGTCACGCGCCTGAAAGCGTGCCTAAATCACATGGCAACGGCGGCGAAAGGACCAGAGGCGCGGTATCGGGCGCCTCGATTACCGCTAACCGTGCAACAACTGACTCTGCCTGCTCATGCGGTGAGCTAGCGGGAGGATCGCGAGGACCACTTGCAGTAGCAGGATTGGCGGCGACATTGGTCGGGTCGTCTGTGGCTGCCTCTCGCTGTGTACCTGTGTTTCGCTCGGCGAAACCGCGGGCGGACGCACCCAAGATGTCTATATACTCGTTGCCTGAAACCTCCGCGATCCAATCTCGCAAGACCGATTCATCGCCGTCGAAGGCGTGTGCGCGAATTCCATGCGCAAGTATGGCATCGCGCAATTCGTCGAACGCCTTTCGCCGGTTCGCATAGAATGTGCTGCCGCGGATGCGAATGAACTTCCATCCACACCGCTCCAATATCCGTTGCCGAGCCATGTCCGCCTCGTACTCATCGGGACCGTGCCAAGCGTCGCCATCGCACTCAACTGCGATGCGGCGATCACCGTCCTCAACTACCAAGTCGATCCGCTTGTGCGCAACCTCGTACTGTGAAATGACGTGGAAACCCAATCGCCGCAACCCCTCTGCCACGTCGCGCTCGAAATTGCTTTCGTAGCGATCGGCGTTGCAATCCGACTCGGCCACGTCGGGATTGTAGCAAAAATGCAGCAGGCGGCGTCTCATGCAGTCCGGGTTCAAATCGGATTCTCGAATGCTGTGAAACAGCCACAGTTGGTCACGAGCGCGCGAGGCCGCCACATTGAACCGCTGTCTGTAGGAGTCCGAAGTTAGCGCAGATAGGCGTCCTTCGCCCGCAAGCGACGCAACCATGCTGAGAAACACAATATCGCGTTCGTCGCCTTGGAAACTGTACGAATCCCCGCACAGCAGGCGGATCGTTTCGTCTTTGAACGGCTGTGGCCCGACATTGCTCAGAATCGCATTCTCGATGAATCGCGCCTGGGCGTGGCCCTGAAGGCAAATGACGCCGAACGATTTGCCCTTGTACTTGGGATCGTTCAGACAGTCGATAAGGGTCTTCGCCAAGGCCGCTGCCTCGGGACGGTTAATGGCATCGGAGGACCTGCCCTCGCGATGCCCGTCAACCACAAACCGCACCTGAATCGGCGGCAGACGGGATGGCGGATACTGTCGTAGCGGAATGAGGGGGGTGTCTGCATAACAGAGGTTATTGGAGAAGCGGATAATCTCTGGCATACAGCGGAAGTGCTCGCACAGGGTAATTCGATTTCCGTAACGGATGTCCGCCTGATTGAACAAGCTGGTATCTGGGTCGATCGTCTCTGAGTAGGGAACGTCGCCGAGATGCTGCTCGATCAGCGCTCGGGCATCAGCACGAGAGATGCCCACGGCGTCTGGCGAAATCTGTTTGTCGTCCCCCACAATGACGCACCTCTTGCCAAGGTATTGCAGCAGTAGTCCTTCCGGCCCCGTCTGGCTGGCCTCGTCAACGATCACCACGTCGAAGACGCCCGGTTCCGCTTCGATCTGTTCCGCAACGCGATGCAAGGGCATGATCCACACGGGAATCGCGCTGCGACATTCTTGCATGTATTTGCGGGCATCGCGCCGATGAGTTTCAACATACTTTCCGGTCCCTTTGCCGATCTGTTGGACCTTCTTCTGCCAAGCGACCAGTGCGCTCTGCTGTGTTCTATTAAGTCGCTCTATGCAGGATTTCCACGCTTTCAAGGCCACCAGGTCTCGTGTGGCCTCTTGTAGCTGTTGTTCCGTTCGGGCAATCTCTTTCGTAATGGTGTCCTGGGAATGTTCGGCCGAAAAACGGTCCAACCATGCCCTCGCCCTTTTCCAC
>JAJYGU010000004.1 GCA_021784975.1 Planctomycetota bacterium | reverse complement strand
GGCCTAGCGGCTGCTTACGCGGCAACCGCACGGTAAACTGCGTGCCCACGCCGGGCTGCGACTCCAATTCAATTGTGCCGCCGTGTGAGCGGGCAATGCGATTGGCGATGAACAACCCCAGTCCGGTCCCTTCCATCCCCTTGGAGGAAAAGAAGAGGCTGAATGCCTTCTCACGGGTTTCCTGGTCCATGCCAATCCCGTTGTCTCGCACCTCAAATTGAACCTGATCCGCCGATCCTGTCAACCGCAGCTTCACCTCGTGTTCGGACTTCTTGTGGTCGCGGCAGCAGGCGTCGAGCGAATTCTCCAGCAAGTTCACCAACAGCGATCGCGCCGCCCGCGGATCGACCTCGAAATCCCCGGCGTCGCCGTCCCGCACGGTGGAGAGCTTCAGGCCCGCCTCTTCGGCCCGCGCACGGACCAGGCCGCAGGCCTCTTCGGCCAGGGCCGCTGCCGAGACCGTTTCGCACAGCGGTTGGCGGTCTTTGGCGTAGTAGAGGATGTCGGAGACGGTGGCCTGGATGCGGGCCACGTTGCGGCGGACGATCTCCCAGCCCTGACGAACCCGATCCGAATTGTCCTTCTTGAATCCGGTATCGACCAGATACATTCCGCCGGCCAGCCCGTTCAACAGACCCTTGAGCGAGTGCGACACCGAGCCGATCAGCAGCCCCAGCGAGGTCAGGTGCGACTGCAGCTCGCGGAGCTCGGTGATGTTGACGCTCATTTCCATCACGCTGACAATCCGCCCCTCGGCGTCGCGGATCGGGGCGGCGGTGACCAGCACGTTGATCGGCTCGCCCTGGAGCGAGTTGACCACCTCCTCGCGGACATGGATGTTTCCGTCCGCGAAGGTGTCCCGGACGGGGCAGGGGAAGCACTCCTCCGTCCGGTGCTTGTATACCTCGTAGCACTTGCAGCCGAGGGCCCCGAGCGACGAGCCGAAATCTTCGCGAAAGGCCCGGTTCATCTCGATCATCCGCAGATCGGGGCCCTGGATCGAGATATAGCACGGCACCTCCTCGAACAGCAGCCGGTAGCGCTGCTGGCTTTGGCGGAGCTGCTCTTCCAGCCGCTTGATGTGGGTCACGTCGGTGGACATTTCCATCACCGAGGTGATCTGGCCCGACTCGTCGCACAGCGGGGTGGTTTCGACGATGACCGAGACCTCGCGGCC
Source organism: Planctomycetota bacterium (assembly GCA_021784975.1). Taxonomy (GTDB): domain Bacteria; phylum Planctomycetota; class Planctomycetia; order Pirellulales; family Thermoguttaceae; genus JAJYGU01. The sequence continues at coordinate 25,026 of JAJYGU010000004.1, read as the reverse complement.
GTCGAGGCAGCGGACCCGCTCTTCGCTGCGGTGGCACTGGCCGTCCCAAAACGTCTGCTCAACGGGGCAGACCTCGCACTTCTCCGAGCGGTGCTTATAGACCTGGAAGCAAAGGCGGCCCTCGAAATTGCCAAAATCCTTGCGGAAACGCTGATTGGCGTGCAGGAGGCGGAAATCGCGGTCCTGGACGGTCAGGTAGCAGGGCATGCGGTCGAAGTATTGCCGGTAGGAATCGTCGACCATCGCGCACCTCCGCCGGCATTTTGTACACTTGTTAGTGTGCCAACTCCAGGATCTTGCGGACCGATCGCAGCAGACTCTGCTCGTCGACCGGTTTGTCCAGGTAGCCCTCGGGGGGCCGGACGGCCTGCTCGTAAATCGTTTGCCGCAGCTCGGGACGTTCCGATCTCACGCAGATTTTCAGATCGACCAGCCCGGCGTCCTTGCGGAGCATCTCGAACACCTCGGCGGCCGGCCTGCCCGGCATGGCCAAGTCGAGGGTGAGCAGATCGGGCTTTCGGCTTCGCGCCGCTTCCAGGGCCTCGTCGCCGCTATAGGCCCGATAGACGGTGGCCCCGTGGTCCTCGAAGATGGTCGCCAGCAAGGTCACCTGGTCCGGCTCGTCGTCGGCCACCACGATCGTCCGATCGGCCAGCACGGGGCGCTCGGCGGCAAATGCTTCCACGGCTTCGCCGGGGATCTCGGGCGGTCCGCCGGCCGGGACCGCCACTCTTGCCGGCACGACCAGGGCGTTCGCCACCAGGTTAACCAGTTGCGTCACCCGCATGTCCAGCTTGTAATGGCGGATCAAGTCGTTGAGGCCATCGACGCAGTTGTGGCAGGAGGTGACCACCACCTTGGCGCCGGTGGCCTTGAGCTGGTTGGCCTTGACCACGGCGGACTTCAGCCGGCGGGGCGTGTACTCGGACATGCTCATGGCCCCGCCCCCGCCGGTGCAGCAGAAGTTTTCGGCCCGGTTCGGGTACATCTCGCGGAAGTCGGTGGTCACCAGCCGCAACAGCTCGCGGGGTTCCTCGAACATGCCGCAGCTCCGGGCGTTGTTGCAGGAGTCGTGGAAGGTGACCGGCTCGCTGTTGCGGGTCTTGTCCACGTGGATCCGGCCCTCCTTGAGGTAGCGGAGCATGGTGATGATCGAGCTTTCCATCTCGAAGGGCACGTCGAACTTCGCCCAGTTCGGACCTTCGCAGCGGGTGGAACGGTAGCCGTGGCCGCATTCCGAGATCACCAGCTTCTTGCCGCGGAGCTCGCTGACCTTCTCGAACAGCCTGCGGGCCACCGCCCCGCCCAAGTCGTCGTCGCCGGAAAACAGCCCGAAATTGGTCATGTCCCAGCCCTCGCTGGGCATGGTCCAGTTCTCTCCGGCGAAATAGAAGATCTTGGCCGCGTCGGAGATGGTCCGCGGGTCGTACTTCACCTCGCGGGGATTGATCGAGTAGACGATCTCGCAGTCCGGCTTGTCCACGGGAATGGCCACCGCCGGATCGTCCAACTCGGCCTGGAGCTCTTCGCTCATCCAATCGAGCGTGTCGAGGTAGTCTTCCTTGAGCACGCCCATCTGGTTGCCGATCTCCCACTGGTCCTTGCTGACCACGGCCACGCCCTCGGGCATGATGCCCACCGAGACCAGCAGCCCGCGGGCCATGCGGTTGAAGGTGGCCAGATCGACGCCCATCGGGCAGTTCACCGAGCAGCGGCGGCAGTTGGTGCACTTGCCGAAGACGGTGTCTTTGAGTTCTTCGAGATCCTCGTCGCTGAAGACGCTGCCCGCCTTGACCCACCAGGGGAAGACCCGGCCGGTCCAGTCGTAGTGACGCTTGAAGAGCTTGCGGATCCGATCGGCCTTGTAGGCCGGGGCGTAGGTCGGATCGCCAGGGTTGGCCAGCACGTAGTGGCAGGAGTTGGTGCACATGCCGCAATGGACACAGGCCACCATCGAACCGGCGATCTGCCGGCTCAGCTTCTTGCCTAGCCGACTGAGAACCTCTTGGGCGTTATGGGATCGGTGGTTCTTCGAGCTCATCAGCTATCTCCGTCATTCGATGGTGCCAGGATCATGCGATCAGGTTCAATGGGACTTGACGCTCCGCTGGAGTGGATAGACTCCCCGGTAGCCCATGCTCTTTCCAAAATAGTAGCGGGTAAACGGATAGTACAAGTAATGGGAAATCTTGCTGAAGGGGACGTAGACCAGGAAGAACGCGGTCAGGATGAAGAACGCCAACAGCCGCCACTCGGGGCTCGTCTGGTTGGGGGCCGCCAACACCGCAAAGAACAGCCAGACGATCAGCAAGGCCAACGAGAAATAATCGTCCGGCGAGCTGATTGCCCGCATGTAACGGCTGCCGGCACGGCGTGCCATCCGGATCAATCCCACTGCGCAGGCGGCGGCGGTGATGCCTTGAATCGCCCAGACCAGCAGGCGGTTTTCCAGCAATCCCGGAGCGTAAGGAATAATGAACGACAGGGTGATGGCGGCGGCCACTCCCAGGTGGAAGACGACGAACTGCGCGTACAGCAACGGCTTCGTCCGGGTGCTCTCCATGGCCCAGGGCATAGCGATGATCGCCCAGGAGTAGAGGATTCCCTTGGCCGGCGTAGTGCTGGGCGCCCCGGTCTGCCCCTGTCGCTCCTTGCCCGCCTTGAAATGCAGAAACCACAGGATCCGGGTCACATAGACCAGCCCCATGAATACCAACGATACTTCTTGGAGTCTATGTTCGCAGAAATGGAGTAATTCGCTCATATTGACCTCTCAGGGTGACACACGCCCAAGGGGACGGGCACATTTTTCGGCTTTCGCGCGTATGCCAACAACAGGGCCAAACGGGCCGAAAAATGAGCCAGTCCCCGTTCTTTCACTTACGCCTCCTGCAAGGCGAGCCGGGCGGCAAACGGGGCGAACTCCCGCTGGTCCATGACGCACAGCACCACCTCTTCGATGCCCGTTCTGCCTTGCAGGTACTCTTGAAACGTTTCGACCATGACGCGGGCGCAGAGGTCCAGCGGCACGGCATAAAACCCGGCCCCCATCGGCGGCAGGGCGATCCGCTTGACGCCTTTCTCCTCGGCGACCGTCAGCGCCGCCAGCACGGTTCGCCGCAGTTTGCCGGCGGTGTCGGCCTCGTTGAACCGCGGGCCGACGGCGTGGATGATGCAACCGGCCTTCAGCTTGCCCGCGCCGGTAGCCACCGCCTGCCCGGTCTCCAAAGGGCCCAGTTGGCTCAGCTCTTTCTGAATCGCCGGACCGCCGCGTTGCGAGATGGCGGTCCCGAAGCCGCTCCCCAGCGTCAGGTCGTGCCGGGCGTAGTAGACGAAGGCATCCACGTCCAACTCGGTGATATCGCCGCGGATCAGCCGCAGGCTGCTCCGTCCGATCCGCACTCGCTCAGCAGTTGTTTTTGGCATGTATTCGATTTCTCCTAGGAGGCAGCCGGGGACTGGCTCATTTTTCGGCCAGGTTCGTCGTCTTCCTTGCAAACGCCTGACGGCCGAAAAATGTGCCTGTCCCCTTGGGCACAAACTGGGATGGCAGTGTCCGCCGGGCAGCCCTCGGTTGCCGAAGTGGATCGGAACTCGACCGCCGCCCGAACCAGCGACGGCGCCCACGAGCCGATCCCCAGGGCATGGACGTGCATGTACGAGGCCAGCACGTTGCGGTGGCACAGCCCGTCGTGTTGGCCGTCGAATCCGTGTCCGCGTACAACGCGGAAGGCGAAGGTGAGCCCTTCGGCCTGGGCGGGCTGAATGTACGTGTAGTGGAACTCATGTCCGCGCAATGGCTCACCGACGGGATAGAAGGGATTGCTTTCTACGGTCTTCAGCACGGCGTATCCGTGTCCCTGCGGTTTGAGCCCGAAGGCGAAATCCACAGGCAGAACTCCGGCCATCGGATACCGGTGGTCATGAAAGGTTAGCGTCCGCCCCAAGTATACCGCACCGCCACATTCAGCATACACCGGCAACCCCCTCTCGATCAACTGCCGCAACGAGCGGAGGAACGATTGGTTCTCGGCCAGGACTGGGGCCGACGTTTCGGGAAAGCCGCCCCCGAGGTAAAGGGCGTCGACTTCCGGCAATTCCCTATCCGTCATAGGGGAAATCTCGACCAGCCGGGCGCCCTCACGAATCAGGGCCTCCAGGTTTTCCGGGTAATAGAATTGGAAGGCCGCGTCGCGGAAGACGCCGATGCGGGCCGCTTCGGAGGGACGAGGGATGAGGGATGAGGGATGAGCGATTGGAGATTGGGGATTGGAGTTCGCGAGTTGACACTGGTCTCCAATCCCCAATCCCCAATCCCCAACCCCTGTCACGGCCGGTGCCTGGTGGGCAATGCGCTCCAGGGCCTGCAAATCCAGGTATTGCTCCCCCAACTCAGCCACCCGCTCGATCGCTCGGGCCACGTGGTCATGCTCTTGGGGCGGAACCAGCCCTAAATGCCGTTCGGGGAAGATCTCGTCGGCGAGGCGAGGGACGGCCCCCAAAACCGGCAAGCCGCACATCTCGGCGATGGCGTCGCGGAGCACCGACTCGTGCCGAGGTCCCGCGGTCTGGTTGAGAATCACCCCCTGAATCGACACCTCGGGATCGGCACGCTGGCAGCCTAACACGCAGGCGGCCACCGTCCGCGTAGACTTGACGCAATCGACGGTAAGAACTACTGGGCAGTGCAGCAGCTTGGCCAACTCGGCCGTGCTGCAAGTGCCGCGGGCGTCCATGCCGTCGTAAAGCCCCCGGTTGCCCTCGATCAGGGCCACGTCGGGCACGCAGAAGGGGACAGTCCCATTTTTGTGACCGACCGTGCCGACCAACGCTTCGCGTCGGTGCCCGACGGTGCCCGTCCCAAAAATCGGGACAGTCCCCGCGCTGGCCCACGTGGCGAAGGACCGCACGATGGTCGCGGGCGACATCAAGAACAGGTCGAGATTGCGGCAGGGTCTGCCGGCCGCCATCGACAGCCAAGCGGCGTCGATGTAGTCCGGTCCCTTCTTGAAAGGGGCCACGTTCCAGCCCCGTTTCCTCCAGGCCGCCGTGACTGCCAGGGAGGTCAGCGTTTTGCCTCCGCCCCCACGCAGCCCGGCGATGAGGATCCGAGGGATGGTCATACGGTCACAGCATGTCGATAAAGCCGCAGGGGCACTCGTCCCCGCACTTCTTGCAGCCGGTGCAGTTCTCCAGCTTAAAGGTGTAGAGCACGCCTTTTTGCATGGGTTTGGCAATCGCCTGGTCCTGGCAATACAGCCAGCATTTCTCGCAGTCGAAGCAGTAGCCGCAGCTCATGCAGCGCCGCGACTCCTCGATCACCTGGTCGCGGGTGAACCCCAAGTTGACTTCGGATTCTACCGCGCCCAGCCGCTGGTCGACGCCCAGGGCGGCTGGCTCGCCACGGGGCTTCTTCTCGTAGTGGTCCAGCCGCATACGAGTGGCGCGGATCACGGGCATGCTATCATCAGGCTTGTTGTTGGTGCCGCGGAACTTGCGGTCGATCGCCTCGGCGGCCCGCCGGCCGTGGCCGATGGCGGTGGTGACCAGGTCCAATTGGGTCACGTCGCCGCCGGCCCAGACGCCCTCGACCTTGGTGGCGCCCTCGGCGTCGGTCTGAATCCAGTTCTTGCCCTCAATCAACGGCTCGAAGCCGGCGAAATCGGGTTTCTGACTGATGGCCGAGATGATCGCGCTGGCGGGAATCTCGAACTCCGAGCCGGCAATCGGGACCGGCCGGCGGCGGCCGGAGGCGTCCGGCTCGCCCAGTTCCATGCGGATGCAGCGCATGGCGGTCACCCGGTCCCCTTCCTTCTTGAAGCCGACGGGAGCGGCCAGGAACTCGATCTTGATCCCCTCCTCCATGGCCTCTTCCACTTCCTTGCGGATGGCCGGCATCTCCTCGATAGTCCGCCGGTAGAGGATAGTCACGTTGGCGCCCAGCCGGCGGCAGATGCGGGCGGCGTCGATGGCCGTATCGCCTCCGCCGACCACGATCACCACCACGTCCTTGCCCAAATCCAGCTTCTCGCCGTGGTGGAAGCGGTTGAGGAAATCGACCCCGGAGAACACGTTCGGCGCGTTCTCGCCTTCCACGCCCAAGCGGACTCCCTGCTGGGCGCCGAGGGCCACGTAGACCGCGTCGAACGACTGCCGCAGTTCGTCCAGGCTGATGTCCTTGCCCGCCTTCACGCCGCAGCGAAGCTCCACGCCCAAGTCGACGATCTTTTGGATTTCGGCGTCGAGCAGCTTTTCCGGGAGCCGATAGCCGGGGATGCCCCAGCGGAGCATCCCGCCGGCCGCTCGAGCGGCCTCGAAGACGGTTACACCGTAGCCGCGGCGGGCCAACTGATAGGCGCAGGACAGGCCGCTGGGGCCGCCGCCGATGACCGCGACCTTCTCGGGCTGCTTCTCGTCCGAAAGCCGCTTCAACGGCAGGCCCTTTTCGATGCCGAAGTCGCCGACGGCCCGCTCAACCTTGTTGATGCTCACTGCCCCGTCGAGTTCCTTGCGGTTGCACTGGGTCTCGCAGAGGGCTGGGCAGACGCGGCCGCAGACGCCGGGGAAGGGGCTGGTGTCGGTGTAGACGTACCAGGCCTCCTCGAGGGCTTGCTCTAGCGGCTTGCCCAGCCGCTCCGCCTGAGCGATCAGGGTGACGAACTTGCGGACCTGGTTGCCGCTGGGGCAGGCATCCGCGCAGGGCGGCTTCTTCTCGACATGCCTGGGACGCAGCGGCGACTGCTCCCGCGACTTGGAAGCGCCCGAAAACGCTCCCGCCCCAATACGCTTCTTGACCACTTTCTTGACGGCCATAGTGTACCTTCTGCTACATGAACGCTCGCCCATCGACTTCCGAAGTCGCGCAAGGCTTCGGAAGTCTCAGGGCCAAATCAACTCGTCAATCGAAGATTGACGGACCACTAGCCGCCTTCGGCGCCTTCCTTGGGCGGCAACTCGATGAAACTACCTCCGAAATACGTGTAGACGCACCTGCCCGAGTCCATCAACGTCCGGATGGCGGTCTTGCACAACTGTTTGTCGCAGTCGGCCTGGCCGAACTTCTCGATCATCGCCTTGGTGAGATCGCCGGCCTTGAACTTTTTCTTCCCCTGGTACTCTTTGACCAGTTCGAACATGGCGTCGGCGACTTCCTGGGCCGTGCGAGCCATAGAGCACCTCCTCCCTAGCTTTGCCTGAGTTGGGCGGACCGCTTGTAGGTCAGGCCCGCGTGACGGAAATCGTCGATATGCTGCTTGGTGAACTCGAAACCGGTCAGCTTGAAGAACCGCGGCCAGCCGATCCGCTCGATGAACTCGCCCATCCGCTCGTACTTGCGGGCGCCCTTGGCCCATACCTCGACGATGGTCCGCACCGCCTGGACCACTTCCGGCCAGCGCGGCGGGGTGTTGGGCAGGTAGGGGACGGCCAGCTTGGAGAACATCGGCTCGTGCCGGGCGTTGGAGACCTTGCCGCCCACCCAGATGGAAACGCCGTCGTTCAGCGGATCGGCCATCTGCATGGCCGGGCAGACCGAGAAGCAGTTGGCGCAGAACATGCACCGCTCTTCCAAAACTTCCACCGACTGCTTGCCGTCGACCATGGCCGGCCGGATGGCGGCCGTGGGGCAGGCGGCCACCACGTTGGGAATCTCGCAGACCTTGTTCAGGCCGTCGTGCTGGACCTTGGGCGGCCGACGGTGGACGCCCAGGATGGCGATGTCCGAACAGTGGACCGCCCCGCACATGTTCAAGCAGCAGGCCAACGCGATCCGCAGCTTGCCGGGCAGCTTCATCTGGGTGAAATATTCCTGCAAGTCGTCCATCACGCACTTGACCACGCCCGAGGCATCGGTGGCCGCCGAATGGCAGTGGACCCAGCCCTGGGTGTGCACGATGTTCGAGATGGAGTTGCCCAGCCCGCCCACCGGATGGCCGATCGCCTTCAGGTCGGCGATCAAGGCGTCGATCTTCGACGGGTCGGTCAAGAGGAACTCGACGTTGTTGCGGCTGGTGAACCGCAGGTGGCCGCCGCAATACTTGTCGGCCAGGTCGGCGAACTGGCGGAGCTTCTTGATGCTGACCAACCGCGGGGAGGCGGCCCGCACCGTAAAGAGCTTGTCGCCGGACTCGGCCACGTGGACCATCACGCCCGGCTTGAGGATCTCGTGATACTTCCACTGCCCGTAATTCTTCTTGATCACCGGGGGCAAGAACCGCGAGTAGTTCGGCGGCCCGATGTCGGTTCGTCGGTCAGTTGCAGTCGCCATATTGATTCTTCCTTTGTCTGAGTGTTGGATGTCTTGTGGATGGAAATGTCGGTGGTTTACTCTTCCTCGTCCCCTTCCTCCAGATACTCTTCGTAGAAGATGAAGGGATTTTCGCGGGGATGAGCGACCATTTCCGGGATGGGTTCCACACCGATGGCCTCGAGGAAGTTGCCCAAGCCCACCCGCTGGATCAGCTCGCCGGTCCGCTCGCGGTTCTTGCCGTGCTCGCCCCAGAACTCCCAAATCCGCTCGATGAGGTCTTTCAGTTCCTCGTAGGGCGGCTCGAGCTTGATGAAGGGCACCAGCACCGAGGAGAGCAAGGCGCCGTCCACGATGGGGGCCTTGGCGCCCAGCAGGATGGTGGCCCCGCGGTCCTTGCCGGGACGCAACGCCTTGGTCATATTGTTGATGCAATGCATGCACTTCACGCAATTGCTGTTGTCAATGGTCAGCGTCTTGCCGTCCCACTGCATGCACTTGGTCGGGCAGTTGCCGCAGATGTCCCGCTCGATGTTCATTCCGCCGTCGGCGTAGGCCTTGACGGCGGCCTGATCGATTTGGATGTTGTCACGCCAGGTGCCGATGATCGACATGTCGGCCCGGGCCACCGAGGCCACGCAGTCGTTGGGGCAGCCGGCGCACTTGATCTTGAACTTATAGGGGAAGGCCGGCCGGTGCAGCTCGTCCTGGAAGTGATGGGTGAGGTGGTCGCAGAGCTGCATGGTGTCGTAGCAGGCCCATTCGCAGCGCGACTGTCCCACGCAGCAGCTCGGGGTGCGGAGGTCGGAGCCGGAGCCACCCAGGTCGAAATCCTTCTCGGTGAGCTCCTTGAAGATGGGCTCCAGCTCGCTGGTCTGCGTCCCCAGAAAGACGATGTCGCCGGTCGAGCCGTGCATGTTGGTCAGGCCGGAGCCGTGCTTTTCCCAAATGTCGCATAGGGTGCGGATGGCGTCCGAGGTGTAGAACCAACCGGAGGGCTGGTTGATGCGGATGGTGTGGAAGTGGGCAACGTGCGGAAACTCCTCGTTGAGGAACGAGTAGCGGCCGATTACGCCTCCGCCGTAGCCCATCACGCCCACGATGCCGCCGTGCTTCCAGTAGCCCCGCTTCTCGCCGTAGGACTTCTCCAGTTGGCCGAGAAGGTCCTGGCACATGGGACTTTCCTTGGCCATCGACTTGATTTCCTTGACGAAGCTGGGCCACGGCCCCTTCTCAAGCTCGTCCAACAACGGAGTCTGCTTGCCGTTGGAATCTGCCATCGTACTCTCCTATCGGTTTGGGTTTACACGATCAGTAGCTGCAACTTATGTCCCTAGGACCGGCTCGCTGTTTGGCCGCACTGAAGGGGACAGTCCCATTTTCGCTTCGCGAATATTGGGACAGTCCCCAGCCGCAATCGGCGCCGGTCCCCCTCCTTCTCTCACGCTCACGACGATCTTGTACAACACGGTCAAGATGAAAAACCCGAGGGCGTAGACCCCCAGGGCAATCAGCATCTCGGGGCCGCTGGGGCGGTATTGGGTGATCTGGCCCAGCGGCGAAGGCACAAAGCCGGCCACCACCAATCCTAGCCCCTTCTCGATCCAGACGGCGGCGATCACCCCTACGCACACCACGGCCAACAGGCCGTCGTTGCGACGGCTGGCCGGCCAGAGCAGCAAGCCCACGCAGCCGACGGTCAACAGCTCGCAGGCCCACATCCAAGGCACCAGTAGGGTCTTGCCGTCAAGCCCCACAAACAGATATTCCAGCGACTCGCGGTGCTCGGGGATGCCGCTGTAAAAGGCGGTAAACACCTCCACCAGCACGAAAAAGAGGTTGATCACCATGGCGTAGGTGACGATGGTGGCCAGCTTCTGGATGGCTCCGCGGCCGGGGTCGAAGCGGGTCGTTTTCCGCACGATCAACGCCAGGATGATGAGCAAGCTGGGACCGGAGGCGAAGGCCGAGGCCAGGAACCGCGGGGCCAATAGCGGCGTCATCCAGAAGGGCCGGGCGCTAAGGCCCGCATAGAGAAACGCCGTCACGGTGTGGATGCTCACTGCCCAGGGAATCGACAGGTAAACCAGCGGTTTGACCCAGCGAGGCGGGGCGGCCCCCTTCCGCTCGCTGTCCAACGTCACCGTCCCGATCACCAGGTTCAGCAGAAGGTAGCCGGACAGGACCACTACGTCCCAGAACATCACCGAGTGCGGCGAAGGGTGCAAAAGGACATTGAGCACCCGCCGCGGCTGGCCCAGGTCGACGAAGACGAAGAGCATGCACATGATCACTGCCGAGACGGCCAGGAACTCGCCCAGGATGACCATCGGGCCGAAGTTCTTGTCGTGGTGGAGGTAGTAGGGGATCACCACCATCACCGCCGAAGCGGCCACCCCGACCAGGAAGGTGAACTGGGCGATGTACAGGCCCCAGGTCACGTCGCGGCTCATGCCGGTGATGCCTAGCCCCTGGTTCCACTGGCGGTAGTAGGCCGCCGCCCCGGCCAGGATGATCAGCGTCCAGAAGGCCAGCAGCAGCCAGTAGCGTGCAGTTCCTCGCAGTGCCTTCTCCAGCATGGTCGCCTCACCCAGCTTCAGTCCGAATCACACAATATAAAAAACATTGGGGCCGGTTCCCAGGGCCGGCCGCCGGCAAATCGCAACCTTCTGACGCAAGAGCCGGCTGACCGGCGAATTGGCGTCGGTCAGGTCGCCGAACACCAGCGCATCCTGGCCACCGGGCACCTTGCGGGCCGCCTCGACACAGGCCGGCTCCAGCCCTACCGCCAGCCGCTCCGCGCAAAAAGTGCATTTCTCCACTACGCCCTTGGTCCGCGTGGGGTACGAGGAAAGATGGGCGCCGTCGAGGTAGGGACGCGGGTCTTGCCAATTGAAGCTCCGTGCCCCGTAGGGGCAAGCGGCCATGCAGTAGCGGCAGCCGATGCAGCGGTGCATGTCCATCATCACGATGCCGTCGCTGGCCCGCTTGAAGGTGGCCTCGGTCGGGCAGACCTTCACGCAGGCGGGATGCGTGCAGTGGTTGCACAGCACCAGCACCGGCTTGTCGCGCAGCGACTGGGCCAGGTAGCGGTGGTCCTCCTCGGGGAAGGCCTTTTGGTAGCTCTCGCTCCAGATCCACTTGATCTCGTGCTCGGGGTCGGGGATCTGCGGCACGTTGTGGGCGCGGCGGCAAGCCTCAGTGCAGGCGCGGCGGACCTCCTCGCGGAGGCATTTTTCGACGTCGATCACCATGCCCCACTGTTTGCCCGGCGTTGACGGGACTTCCAGGTAGCCCTCGACTGCCTTGCCGGCGGCCCCCAGCAACGGGAAACCGCAGCCGGCGGCCGCCGCGGCCAGGCCGATTCGCTTCAGAAAACTGCGACGATTTTCGTCCATCGCATCAGCTCCCCTTCGCGTCCAAATGGTGGCAGTCCCAGCAGCCGATGCCGTACTCCGCTTTGTACTCCGCTCGCTCCGCGAGAGGCCCGGCGTCACGCGGAGCGTGACGAGCACTACTGCTCCCCGGGCAGCGCGGCAATTGGTGCAGGGACGCGACGTTGGCATATTCGTGGCAGCGGTAGCAAAACGTCTGGCGGTTGGTGTGACAACCCATGCAGGTCTTGGTGAGGCTCATGGTGTAGGTGGTGCGATAGTCCTTGGAGTCGTAGGACGTCTTCCCGTCGCGGACCACCGCGTTGCGCCACTCGTCCAGGAGCTCCATGTGGTGCGCTCTCATATAGGCCACGTCTTCAACGCAGTGGGACTGGCCGCGAGGCAGCTCCAGTTGCGGCGGCTGGCCGGCAGGGCCCGCCACCCGCGTGTACCAAAGCGGAAAGGTGAGCGCGCCCAGCCCGATCAGCAGTCCCACGTAGATCACCGGCTTGTCGTTCATGGCTGGCCTCCCTTGCCGTCCTCATCCTGGTGCACGCCCGGAATCGGCTCCAGCCGCAGGTTGAGGGTCCGCTTCTTCTCGCCCTTGAAGATAGTGGCGTTGGCCACCAGCTCGGTGATGCCGGTCACTTTCACCCCCGGCGCCCAGTAATCACAGACGGTGACCAGGGTGGCCCGGTCGATGGCGCACATGGCGGCCAGTTGATTGACGCCGTGTCTCTGCTGCACGTAGCGGACGGCGTTGCCGCGGGGCAGCCCGCCGCGGAGCCGCATCTCCATGTTCTCGTCGGTCCCCAAGCCCGCCCCGCCGCCGCAGCAGAAGGTCTGCTCGCGGATGGTGTTTTCGGGCATCTCGAAGAAGTTATTGCAGACGCTCTTAATCACGTACCGCGGCTCTTCGAGGATGCCCATGGCCCGGGCGGGGTTGCAGGAGTCGTGGAAGGTGACGCGGATATGGTCGTTGCGACTGGGATCGAGCTTCAGCTTGCCGTGCCGGATCAGGTCGGCGAAGAACTCCATGATGTGGATCACCTTGGCCGACCGGGCGTTCTCGAACACCGTGCCGGTGATCGGCGACTTGGGCACCTCCAGGAAGTCGGCCGGGCCGTTGACGGTGTTCATGTACTGGTGCAGCACCCGCCACATGTGGCCGCACTCGCCGCCCAAAATCCACTTGACCCCCAGCCGCTTGGCCTCGGCGTAGATCTTGGCGTTGAGCCGCTTGATCATTTCGTGCGAGGTGAACAAGCCGAAGTTCCCGCCCTCCGAGGCGTAGGTGCTGAAGGTGTAATCGAGACCCAGCTCGTGGAACATGAGCAAATAGCCCATGCAGGTGTAGATGCCTGGGGCGGCTACATAATCGCCGGAGGGCGGAACGAAGAGGATCTCGGCCCCCTTCTTGTTCAGCGGCACCTCGACCCGGATGCCGGTGGCCTCCTCGATGTCGTCGACCATGAACTCCAGGGTATCGACCATCCCGTGGGGCGGAATGGCCAAATGGTTGCCGAAGCGGTAGCAGTTGGCCACCGGCTCGATCGCCCAGTTGATGTACAGGCCCAACAGCCCCAGCAGCTCCCGGCCGATCATAGTCACTTCGGCGGTGTCGATGCCGAAGGGGCAGAAGACCGAGCAGCGGCGGCACTCGGTGCACTGGTAGAAGTAGTAGAACCACTCCTTGATGACGTCGGCGGTCAGCTCGCGGGCCCCGTTCAGCTTGCCCAGCACCTTGCCCAAGGTGGTGAAGTCCTTGCGGTAAATCGACCGCAAAAGCTCCGCCCGGAGCACCGGCATGTTCTTCGGATCGCCGCCGCCGATGAAGAAGTGGCACTTATCGGCGCAGGCCCCGCAGCGGACGCAGGTGTCCATGAAGAGCTTGAACGAGCGGTACTTCTTCAGCCGCTCGGCCATGCCCTCCAGAACGATCCGCTGCCAGTCTTCCGGCAGTTTCCAGTCGGCATCGGTGACCGCCCACTCGTGCGGATTGGGCAGCCCGAGAATCTTGAGGTTCTTCGCTTTGCCCGGATAGATGTAGCTCCCCGGCCGGAAATCGACGGGGGTCTCCATCCAGCCGGTCTTGGGCGGCTGGTGGTCGGCCTTCAGGAGTTCTTCCTGCCGGTAATACCCGACTTCATCCGGTTTTGCCATGATGGTTTCTTTAAGCCTTCTCGACCGGCAGTCCGGCCGCCTTCATCTTCTCCCGCCACTCGTCCTCATACTCAGGGTAGGGATGCGTCTTCACCGGATAGTCCCAAGGATTGACGTGGCGGACCCGCCGGTTGTTGTTGGCCAGGTTGCGGGTGGGGCTGAGGAACACGCCGGGCATGTGGACCAGCTTGCCGAAGGGGAAATATATCAAGAGCATGCTGACCAGAAACAGGTGGCCGAAAAACAGCGGATGGATGGCGGCGGGCAGCACCGGGTGGAAACTGGCCAGCCCCACCACCAACTCCTTGATGCCCACCACGTCGGCCTTGGCGAAGTGCCGCAGCCAGAAGCCGCTCAGGCCGATGCCCAGCAGCAACAACAAGGGGAAGTAGTCGTCCACCAGCGAAATGTAGCGGACCTGCGGATCCAGCAGCCGCCGCCCCAGCAGGAACACCAGGGCCGCCAGGAACAGGATCGTGGTCACGAAGAACACCGGCACCCCGGTCTCCAGCAGCCCGTCCGCTTTCTCCACGAAAGTCACGACGGCGGGCACGGGACTGAGGGCCAGCCGCAGATGGCGGATGAGGATCACCAGCATCGACCAATGGAAGGCCATGGCGGCCGCCCAGAGTCCCAGGCTGGTGCCGTAGGCCAACCGATTCTCGGCCGGATACAACTTGGCCTTGGTGTTCCGCAACAACGAGCGGAACACCAGCACCTCCAGGGCCATCCTGATCACCACGCCGGGCAGTCCGCTCGGGTTGTCGATCTTTGCCTGTTTGATCCAGGGGAGCGATTTTTCCTGCCCGCAGGTGGTGGTGATCCGGAAGGGGACCGGCGCCTTGGCCCAACTGAGCACGCGGTAGATCAATCCGCCCAGGAAGACCACCAGGGCCGGGTAGGGGATCAGCACGCCGAAGACGACTTCCCCCGCCCGCCCAAGCCCGCCCAGAAGGCCCACCAGGAACAGCAGGCCGACGGCCGCCAGAGAGACCAGAATCTTCATGCCTCGTCACCTCGCTGCGACTGGCCACACTCCAACGGCACCAACGGGGAACGCTGGCCGTTGGCCCGATCCGGCCAACGGTCGATCTGCTCCACCAGCCGGGCCACGCTTCGCTTGACCTCGTTGATCCGCAACTCGCCGATCTGGCTGCGATAACGCATGTAGATGTCGAAGGCCTCCAGGGCCGCCTGGTCGATCCGGCGGTCGAGCTCGGCCAAGTCGGCGGAAACCGCCTCATCGGCGGGCGGCGATTTCAGTTCCGCCCGCAGCGCGGCCTTCAGTGCGAAGACGAACCGCAGGGCCTCGGACGGCCTGAACTCCTGGACGGCCCGAATCTTGATGACCTCGTCCAACGCCGCGCAGACTTCCGAAGGCGGCCGCCCATCGAGCAGGGCTTCCAGCGCGGCCCGTGTGCCTTCGCGGAGGGCGTGGCCCACCGGGTTGGCGAACCGGTCCTGCCCACGCCGAAAGGCAGCGGCGGAATCCGCCGGGTAGGCCGCCAGCGCTTCGGCCAGCCACCTATCGGCGATTGCCACAGTCTTTTCCCGCAACTGGTCGGACAAGGCCATCACTCCGCTCCAAAATCACACGCAGCCGGTGGGCTTGGGGAGTCCGGCCACCTTGCAGGCCCCCTTGGCCGGTCCGCTGGGGAACATGTCGTAAATTTCTTTGAGCTTGAAGCCGGTCTCTTTGCAGAGCTTGCGGATCATCGGGGCCATCTGGAACTCGAGATAGTAATTGCGCAAGTAATTCACTACCTTCCAGTGGTTCTCGGACATGTCGTTGACCCCTTCGGTCACGGCCAGGTCCTTGGCCACCGCTTCATCCCAAGCGCCCGGATCCTGGATGAATCCGTCTTCGTCCACTTCAATCTGCTTGCCGCCTAAGGGTTTGGTTTCCATGGGTAACAGTTCTCCTTGAAAAGGCTGTGTAAGTGCCGTAGTCTAATTGTCGCTCAAAACGATGTCAAAATCCACGCGGGGCGGGTTGCGGAGGGTGGCGTGCACCGGGCACAAGTCGGCCACCCGCCGGATCGCCTCCATCCGTGATTCGGGAACGTCGCGAGGGACCTCCAGGTCGATCACCACTCCACCCACGCGCTTGGGGTTGTCCGCCATCTCGACGGTGAGGCTGACGGCGACCTCCCCGTCCTTGTAGCCATGAGTGCCGCAGTAGCGTTGGCTCATCACCGCCACGCAGGCCCCCAGCGCCCCCGCCAGCAGCTCCACCGGCGTGGGCCCGGCGTCCCGGCCGCCCTCCTTGGCCGAGACGTCGCAAATCACTTCATGTCCGCGCACACGAATGGCGAACTCGCCGCCCGGCTTGCGCGTCACCGTGATCAAGTCCATGGCCGGTCTCCTGGCCGGGAATCACCCGGCGGCCTCCTTGGGCAACGATTGGTAGTAGCTCATCAGGATGCGGGCGACTTCAGGCCGCGCGAACTCGGGGGGCAGATCCTGGCCCATGGAGAGCATCTCCCGCACCTTGGTGCCGGAGAGCAACACGAAGTCCTCCTTCTTGTGCCCGGCCGGGGCTTCACGCATCATGATGACCTTGCCCACCGCCTTGGAGTAGGCCGTGTGGTCGGCCTCGAAGATCTTGATTTCCAGCGCGCCTGGGGGGACTTCCTTGTGGAAGATCTCCTGGGCGTCGAACGGTCCGTAGTAGCTGCCCACACCCGCGTGGTCGCGGCCGACGATCAGGTGGGTGGCCCCCATGTTCTGCCGGAAGACGGCATGCAGCACCGCCTCCCGCGGCCCGGCGTAGAGCATGTCGTAGCCGTAGCCGGTGATCTCCACTGTGTTCGGCGGGAAGTAGAGCTCCACCATCTTGCGGATGGAGGCGTCGCGGATGTCGGCCGGAATGTCGCCCGCCTTCAACTTCCCGAGCAGCATGTGGATGACCGCACCGTCCGCTCCGACGCGATCCATGGCCATTCGGACCAGTTCCTCGTGGGCGCGGTGCATCGGGTTTCGGGTCTGGAAAGCGACCACCTGGTTCCAGCCGTTCTTCTGGATCATCTCGCGGATCTGGCCCGCCGTGCGGAAGGTCTCCGGGAACTCGCTGGCAAAGTAGGAGTAGTTGAGCACCTGGATCGGCCCGGCCACGAAGAACTTGCCCACCGAGAGGAAGTTCTTGACGCCCGGGTGGCCCATGTCGGTGGTGCGGAAGATCTTCTCGGCCATGGTCTTCATCTGGGCGTCGCTGGCCTCGTCGATCGAGGTGACGTCCTGGATGGCCAGCACCGGGTTGCCGTCCACGTTCGGGTCCAACAGGGCGATCCGCTTGGCGCCGCGGAGGGCGGAGGCGTCGGCCACCACGTTGACGATCGGCACCGGCCAGAACAGCCCGGCGGTGGTCTTCATCTTCTCGGCCACTGCCAGCGAATCTTGCAGGTTCATGTAGCCGGCCAGCGGGTTGAAGTATCCGCTGCCCAACATCACTGCGTTGGCCGCCGCCTGGGAACAGACCAACAGCTTGGGAAGCGTCTCGGCTTCCTTGAGCAGGCTGGCCCGCTTCGCTTCATCGGCGACGTAGAGGGGACGCAACGTGTCCGAGCCGTGCGGCTTGATCATAGGACTCTCCCTTTCGTTTAAGTGTGGTTGGTGTTTCGTCCGGTATGCTCGGCGTAAACCAGAGCCGTGGTACGGTACAGAAGATGGGCGAACTTCGAGTAAGGCAGGTAGACCAACAGTTGGAATACCAGCACAAGGTGCGCGAAGTAGACGGTATAAGCGGTGTATTTAAGCACGGCCAATCCGGCGGGCTCGGCGGCGAAGCGAAGGACCTCGGTCAACAGCCCGGTGACTCCCACGCTCAGCAGCACCCACACCAGCACCCAATCGAACGAGGTGCTCGCCCCGGCGTGGGCCTGGTCCTGCATCCGCTCGCGAATGGCCAGCAGGCAACCGCCAATCAAGGCGACGCAGCCTGCATTGGCCAGCAGCTTCCAAGGATTCCACAGGTGGAACGGGTAATCGAAGTAGTGGTGGGCCAGCGGGTTGATCATGTACAACACGATCACCGCCCAGACGCTCACCACGAAGAGCGTCAGGAACCCGTAGAAGGCCCCCAGGTGGGCAAGCCGCCGCGGGGCGCCGGCCTTGCACTTGGCAAAGTTGTCGTGACGGACCAGGGCCAGCAGCACCGCGACGAGGCTGGCCACGATCCCCGTTTTGGGCGTGTAGCGGCCGGCAGCCTTATCGGCAGCCTGCATGGCTTGCCAGAATCGCACGATGCCCACCAGTCCGCCCAGCATCGACAGGCCCCAGAAAAAACTGAAGAATCCGATCAACAACCAATGTGGAAACAGCTCCGCGTAGAACCCTGGGTGGTCGAGATAGTGCAGAACGCCTTTCCCCGACTGCCAGAGTGGCTGCTTGACCGCCAGGGCCAGCAGGAGCAAGCCGGCCGACACCAGGAACATCACCGGCAGATATTTCACTTCCTGCGCGTAACGGCCCAGCGCCCGCGGTGTGGCGTAGTGCGCCACCGCCTGCCGCCGCACAGCCGCCAACACGTCTCCCGGCCGGGCCCCGCGCGGGCAGCGGGTCGAGCAATCGTTGCACTGGTGGCACAGCCAAATGTCGGGATCGGCCACCAGCCGGTCCTTCAGCCCCCACTGGGCCCAGATCATTTCCTTGCGGGGAAACGGCCTCTCGGCCGGCGACAGCTCGCAGACCGTCGAACAGGTGGCGCACTGGAAGCACTTCTTCAAGTCCTCGCCGCCCGCGGCCAACACGCCGTGGAGGAACTCACTGTCCGGTGCAATGCGCTGTGCGTCTGCCATACTCCACACACTCTACCCTTTGAAGGGATTCAAGCCGATTTCCTCGATCTGGGCCGCGAATTCGTTGACGATCTGCGGCAGCCGGCGGAAGTCGGCGATGGCCAACTCCTCGATCCGCACCCGCTCCTCCTCCAAGGCAAGCTGTTTGAGCTTCTCGCGGATGTTGTCGCTGCGGGTGCCCATCAGCTCGCTGCCGCGGATGAAGTGACACTGGTAGTCCTCGCCCGACTTGCAGCCGACCAGCAAGATGCCGTCGAAGCCGCGGGCCAGAGCGTCGGCGATCCATACCACGTTGACCGACCCCAGGCAACGCACCGGAATAAAGCGAATCATGGCACTGTGCTGCATCCGGGCCATGCCGGCCAGGTCCAGGGCCGGGTAGGCGTCATTTTCGCATACCAGTCCCAGCAACCGGGGCTTCTCCTCGAACTCGTCGGGCACTTGCACCGACTTGATCATCGAGGAGATGATGTCGATGGAATAGTCGGCAAAGGAGATGATCCGCTCGGGGCAGGCGCCGAGGCAGATGCCGCACCGTCGGCAGCGAGTCGGATTCGGCTGCGGCGTGCCCTTGACGTCCTCGTTCAAGGTGCCGAAAGGGCATTCCTCGGTGCAACGCTTGCACTGGGTGCAACGCTGCAGGGCGAAATCCGGATAGGAGCGGTCTTCCCAGCGGGGATGCACGGCCGCCCCGCCGGTGGCCAGCTCCAGACATTGGATGGCCTTCAGGGCCGCCCCGGCCGCGTCCTCGCGGCAGGAGACCGAATCCGCCGGAGCCCGGACGCAACCGGCCGCGTAGATGCCCGTTCGCCGGGTCTCGTAGGGGAAGCAAATGAAGTGCGAATCGGGGAAGCCGTACTTCAGCACCGGCAGGTCCGGGCCTTGCCGGTACGTAAGGCGCAACACGTCCGTCCCCTCGTGCTCTTTCAGCTTCTCGACGGTTTCTTTGGCGGCCTCCAGTTGGGCGCCCGCTTCGCCCTTGGCGATCACCGCCTTGGCGTCGCGATACTTGCGGATGGCCTCGCTGTCGGCCGACACCGGCACCATCCCGGTGGCCAGGACCACCAGGTCCGCCTCGACCTGAATCTTTTGGTCGATCAGCGTATTCTCGACGTTGACCAGCAGGTTGTGATTGGCAGTCTCCTCCACCGAAAGCACCTCGCCCTTGGTGAAGAAGATTTGCGGATCTTCCTGGGCCCGGCGGTAGAAATCTTCGTATTGTCCCGGCGCTCGAATGTCCTTGTAGAGCACGTAGGCCTGTGTCTGAGCGTCCAACTCGCGGGCCCAGATGGCCTGCTTCAGAGAGACACGGCAGCAGACCGCCGAGCAATAGGGCAGGTGCGACTCGTCGCGTGAGCCGGCACACTGAATGAAGGCGATTCGCCGGGCGGGCTTGCCGTCGGAGGGACGCAATAGCTTGCCGGAGGCCAACAGTTGCTCCATCTCGACATTGGTGACCACGTTCGGATAGCGGCCGCCGCCGAGATGCCCCAACCGCGAGGCATCGTAGGGCTTCCAGCCGGTGGCCTGGACGATGGCCCCGACGCGGAGCTGGTTGTCCGTGCCGTTGGTCTTCAGCCGCACGTCGAACTGGCCGGGCTGACCGCTGATCTCTTCGATGGCCGTAGCCAGGTTGACTTTGATCCGCGGATTCTGCTGGATTTGTTGTACGGTGGCCTCAAGCCCGATCGGTTCGAGGTCCCGGTAGGGCGCCGTGCTGGGGAACTTGCGAGCGCACTTTTTCCCGAACCCGCCGAGCTCCGGCTCCTTTTCGACCAGCACGACTTGGTAGCCGGCTTGGGCGGCTGCCAAGGCCGCCGCCATGCCGGTCTGCCCGCCGCCGACCACCAGAATCGTCTTGTCGATCTCGGTGGAGAACGGCTCGGGGATGGCCGCCTTTTTCGCCCGGGTAATGCCCATCCGCAGGTAGTCGTCGGCCAGCATCTGGGTATCTTCGTCGTTGGCTGGGTGGCTCCAGACGACCAGTTCCCGCAGGTTGACCCGCTCGGTGAAGCAGCCGTCCACCGCGAAGGTGTCGGTGTTGAACCGCGGCGAACAGCCGGCCACCACCAGCGTGTTGGCCCCGGCGGCCACTTCTTTGCGGATCAGCTCGACCCCTTCATCGCTGCACAGGAAGGGATGGGTGCGGCAGACTGCCGCTCCCTCTTCGCCGGCGACTTTCGCCAGGGCCTCCAGATCGAGCGACTTGCCGATGTCGCAGCCGCCACAAATGCAAACGGCGATTTTCTTCTCGTTCTTATCCACGGCTACCTTCCACGCAACACTGTAAGGCTTTCAAGGCGGCGCCGGTGGCGTCCCGCACGCACGAGGCCACATCGGCCGGCCGCTTGGCGCACCCGGCTGCCAGTAATCCGGCCAACGGCTGATCGCCGTTCACGAAGCCGTGCTCGTCGTGCTGCAAGGCTCCGCCCAATTCCAAGCGAACCGATCCACTGTTCGGCGCCACCCCGGTGGCCAGCACTACCAGATCGACTTTTTGGGCCACGCGACGGCCGGAAAGCGCGTCTTCGGCCTCGACCACCACCGCCCCGTCGGCACCATCCTCGTGGACTTTCGCCACCTTGCCCTTGATCAGATGGACCTTGGCGTCTTTCTGCACCTGGGCATAGAAATCTTCCAGCCGGCCGG
The DNA here is from genome assembly GCA_021784975.1 of Planctomycetota bacterium. Classification (GTDB taxonomy): domain Bacteria; phylum Planctomycetota; class Planctomycetia; order Pirellulales; family Thermoguttaceae; genus JAJYGU01. The sequence goes on along the minus strand of JAJYGU010000004.1, from coordinate 3,799 downwards.
GCGAACGGACGTCGATGTAAAAAATGTAGATCTCCGCGTTCGGATATTGGTCGCGGACGTAGCGAGATTGCTTCAGCGACGCCATGCAGCACACGCCGGAACAATGTTTCAGATAGTTTTCGTCCCGCGAGCCGGCGCACTGCACGAAGGCGACGCTCTGGATTTCTTTTCCGTCCGAAGGCCGCTGGATCTTCCCGGCAGTCGGTCCGCCGGGCGAGGCCAGCCGCTCCAGCATCAGATTGGTAATCACGTTCCGGCAGGCGCCAAAACCGAGGCCTTCGATCTTGGCGGCGTCGTAGGGCGCCCAGCCGGTCGCCCAAATCACCGCCTGGGCCTCGATCTCGATCGTCTTGGGCTTCATCTCCAGGTCGATGGCCTGATAGGGGCAGGCGGGCACGCACTTGCCGCAGGCGGTCCCCCGGCAAGTGCCTTCGTCAATGACGTATTGCAGCGGGTAGGCCATCTCGAACGGCATATAAATGGCCTTGGTCGAGCTCATCCCGCAGTTGAACTCGTCGGGCCGCTCGGCGGGGCAGGCGGCCACGCAAGCCCCGCACGCCGTACACTTGCGGGTCACCCGCCGCGGATTGCAGCGAATGGTGGCCTGGTAACGCCCCGGCGAGCCGGCGATCCGCTCGACCGTCGAAAGCGTCAGCACCTGGATGCGGCTGCTGGCGCGGAGGCGGCGCAGGTTCATCTCCAGCCCGCAAGTCGGCGGGCAAAGCTTGGGGAAGTACTGGTGCATCTGGGCCACCCGGCCCCCGAGGTACGGGTTCTGCTCGACCAGCACCACCTCGCAGCCGGCCTCCGAGGCCTCAATGGCTGCGGTGATGCCGCTGATTCCCCCGCCGATGACCAGCACTTTGCCTTTGGAACCGTTTCCACTCATAGCTTATTCGCCTTGTCGCATTCACCGGCCAGGGACTGGCTCATTCTTCGGCCCGCTTGGCCATGGTCCAAATCCACGCCCGGAGGCCGAAAAATGTGCCTGTCCCCTTCAGCCCCCTTGGGCCGGCTTGCCTTTGATCGCTTCGATCGCGCCGTCCTTCAACATCATGGTTCGTTCGCCGAACAAGCTGAACCGCAGCCACAGGAACGCGAACCGCAGCAGCTCTTCGTCATCGTACCGCATCTGCTCGACAAAATCGGCGTCCACCTCGAACCGCTCCAATAGCGTGCTCTCGAAGACGAATCGCCGGAAGGCGTCCAGGTCGTAGCAGGCGGTGTACAACATGTGCAGCTTTTCGGGTGGCAGGACGCCTCCGCCCTCGAAGAACGGGTGGAGGGTCAACTCCTTGTACGGCTCGCCCCATCGGTCGTATTCGTCGACCTTCTGGTCTTCGAGCCACTGGGCCACCGTCCACTCTCGTGCCTCGTGAAACCCCTGGCACACTTCTTCCTTGAGTAAGAAGTAGAAACGCTCCCCCTGCCAGCCGTCCGGCGTATCCTTCTGAGCCGCCAGCCCCAGGGGGAACATGCGGCAGGGCCAAGGCCGGTCGGCGTAGATGCTGCAACCCTTCTCGCACACGAACGGGCAGGTCTTGGCCGCGTCGTCGTTCATCCGCAACAGCACGGCCGGGGTCTTCATCTCTTTGTGGACCGGCAGGAGCGTATACTTGCGGAGAAACTCCCCCGAGTCCATCCCCAACCGCTTCCGCATCCGCAGCACGTCGTAAGGCGAAAGGAAGATGTTCACATCGGCGCAACAGCGATTGTAACAGGAAACGCCGGGATGACAGGCGAACCGGAATACGTCGCCGGGACCGAGCCGCGGGGCCTCGGCCAAGATCTTTTCGCGGAGTTCGGCGCCCGCGCCGCAGGAGCACTGTGGTCCGCTCATGCCTGGCCTCCTTCCTGCTCCTCCACAATCAACTCGCGCATGGCGGAGGCCGACCAGACCGGCAAGGGCGAAGCGGACCCGCTGGTCGGATTGACCATGTAGCGGTAGGAGGCCGCCTGGTTGAACTGCGATCTCATCCAGTCCCAGCCCTCTTGATAGTAGGAACACTCGTCGTTGAAACAGACGTAGAAAAACTCCTCGACCCAATTGGCCCCATCCGGCACTCGCCATTTCTGCAGGCGGCTGCCACAATGCGGGCAAACTGTCGGCATCTCAGCCATCGCGTCTCTCCTTGGTGAAGGATAAGGGCGCCATGTGGGCGAGAACCGCCCTGCCGGCCGGGGCCGACGGGCGACCTGCCCGCTTTTCCCGGAACGCTTGAGGCCGAGAAAAGGGCTCAGGAACCGCGCTGGCAGACCGGGCGCGAGGCCCGGGCTGATTCGCGGACGCACTTGCGGCAAAAGGTTCCTGATCCGTTTTGCCGTGCTCTTGCCACATTGGGGCTTCGGGCGCCGCCTGGCGGCGCCCGAAGTCCCCGAAAAACTCGATCGGCGGCTAGTCGGCGTCGTAGTCCGAGACTTCCTGGGTCAGGTACTTCACCGGCTTCTTCATCATGGTCCACTCGCCGCTCTGGCGGTTGTAGACGCAGTTGCAGAAGGCCCGCCACTCGTTGTTGTCCATCCGCGGTTTGTCGGTGCGGAAGTAGTAGCCCGGCCAGCGCGTCTCTTCGCGGAAAAGGATCGAGCGGACGTGGGCTTCCGCCTGGTACATGCGGTGGACGTTCTCCCAGCAGCGCATCAGCTCGTGCTGGTTTTCGGCCGCCAAGGCACCGGCGTCTTCCTTGAGGAAGGCCAGCAATTCAAGCCCCTTTTCCAGGAGCTTGTCGCTGGTCTTGAACTGGCTCGACACCCCGCCGGCGTACTCGTCCATGATCTTCTGCAAGCGGTACATGAACTGCTTGGGACGAATGTAGTTGGGGTTGACGTCGGGATCGGTGGTGTCGCCCTTGTGTTGGGCATAGGTGCCCAGCGGCTTGAGGATCTCGGCCTTGAGGGCGTCGACCTGGGCCTGGTCCACTTTGGGCGGGTTCTTATGGTCCACCGCGTAGGCGATGGCCGCCTTGCCGGCGATCCGCCCCTCGGCGTGCGAACCGGAGGAGAACTTGTGGCTGGAGGCCCCCGACGCGTCGCCGGCGGCAAACATGCCCTTGACGGTGGTCATGTTGGGGTAGCCCCAGCAGTACTCGGCCTTGCTGCCGTTGCTCTGCAGGTCGTCGGGACCGGAGACCCAGGCCCCGGAGGCCCCGGAGTGCGAGCCGATGAAGTACGGATCGCAGGCCATGATTTCCGAAGGCTTGACCTCGGGCTCGACGTTGCTGGCCGCCCAGAGGATGGCCTGCGAAATGGTCATGTCCAAGAAGTCTTCCCAGGCCTCGGCCTCCAGCTCTTTGAGCTTCTTCTTGGCGGCCTTCTCGTCGGGGGCCTTCTCGGCGATCTGCTTGATCGCCTCGGCGGTCTGCATGTAGATCGGCCCCTTGCCGTCCATCACGTCCAGCATCATCAGCCAGTTGCGGATGTTGGCCGGGGCCGGCTTGACCTTGCCGTAGGGCTCCCACTTGTCCAACTCGGCGGCGTTCTCCCGCATGTAGTTGCCGCCGCGGGCGTTGGTGGCGATGGCCTTGAACAGCAGGAACCACGCCCCCACCGGGCCGTAGGCGTCCTTGAAGCGGACGGGGATGAAACGGACTTCCTGGCAGGTCATCTCGGCGCCGCCGTAGATGGTGAAGAAGGCGCTGGCCCCGGAGTTAAAGGGCGGATACCAGGAGCGGCCGAAGCCCTCGCCGGTGGATCGCGGCTTGAAGACGTGCACCGCCCCGCCCATGGCCACCAGGGTGGCCTTGGCCTTGAACACGTAGACCTTGTTCTCCCGCAGGCTGAAGCCGATGGCTCCCACGCAGGT